>JBFGQE010000119.1:0-7998 GCA_041564355.1 Gammaproteobacteria bacterium
CCCGAAAGGCTCACGCCAGCGGCGAGCACCGCGCTGATCACGGTTTGCTTGAATTTCATCAGATATTTCTCCTCGGTTTGTAACTTTTAATACTTTGATTATATTAATCACGTCTATTCTGGACGCGATTGCAAAAACCATACGCTTTAAACCTCTTAAATTCAATACATAAAAGACTCCTCATTAAGCCTCGGCCGGGATTGTTTACCGGGATCGATTAGATCCATTATTGCTGCGTACAACGCTTTCGTCCGTGCAGGAGCGGCGGTCGGCGGCCTCGGCGCCAGGCGGAAAAACGCGACTGCCCAAGACCGCTGCCGGCCGCGTCCTGCCCAGTAACCTGACGCTGCATTCGGTATCGGGGCGGCAGTAATCCGGCAACAGGTAAGCCATCGCCAGGTTACGATCCGTCCGGTATCCCCAGGCGGCCGACGTGATGGAACCGATCACCCGATCATCCTGATAGACCGTCTCACCCGCCTGGGCGGTAGCAAATTCACAGTCAATTTCGAGCAGCATGCGCTGGCGCCGTGCTCCGGCTTGTATTTGCCGAATCAATTCGTCCCTGCCGACAAACGCCTTGTCGAGAGCGACATGGCGCGAAAGGCCAGCCTCGATCGGGTTGAATTCATCGAGTAAATCTGCTTTCCAGTGCGCGTAACCGCACTCGAGCCGCATCGAGTCTATCGCGTAGGCGCCGAATCCACCGATTCGATACGCTTTGCCGGCCGCCAGCAGGGCCTGGTATACATCGACCAGGTTGTCATCGTGAATATGGATCTCGAATGCCTGCTCGCCGGAGTAACTGACCGACATGACGACTACCTCGTGCCCGGCGATCGCAAAAGACCTCAAGCTCATTTTCGGGAATTTTCCCCAACCATCGCCCCCGTCAATCGCATCCAGCACGCTCGGGGCATCCACTCCGGCCAGCACCAGGGTCGAGTATGCGCCGGTCAGGCGGTTGATTTCGATGTCGGAACCGGGCGCCAGGTGTTCGTGCAGACGATCCCAGTCGTGTTGCTCGGCGGCCGCGGCGGAGCAATACCAGACGCAGTCCGGCTCGAGTCTTGCCAGCGTCGCCTCCGCCTCGACGCGGGCGTGCCGATTCAGGAAATAACACAACCCGACCTTTCCCGGCCGTGACGGCACCGGTGAACAACTGAGACGCTCGAGCCACTCGGCCGCCCCTTTACCGCGAATGCAATAAATATTGAAACCCGATATTTCGGCGATACCGACGCCATCCGCAAGCGACTTGACTTCCGCTTCGACCGTATCGTGCCAGTTGGGCAACCGGTAGCCGTGCGTTTCGACAAAATTCGGGGCAGGTTTGAAAAATGCGACGCGTTCCCAGCCGTTAACCACGCCAAACGTCGCCCCGGCGTCTTGCAGCGTCGAATAAAGTGACGTCGTGCGTTGCGGCCGGCCCGCGGGCCGGTGTTCGTGCGGCAGGTGCCATTGGAACTCGTGCCGGTAATCCTCGATCGCCTTCAGCGCGGTATATTCGAGCGTCGTGCCCCCCGGTATGCGGCGCGGATCGAGCTGCCAGCAATCCCAGTCGGTCTGGCCGCCGGTCATCATCTGCGCCAGCATCTTGCCGTAGCCGCCGCCCTCGCCGATGCCGACGCGCAGGCCGTTGATTTGCCAGCAGTTGCGCCGCCCCGGCGTCTTGCCGACCAGCGGCCCGGCGTCCGCTGTATAGGTAATCGGACCGGTTACCATCGACTGAATCCCGGCCTCTTGCAAACAGGGCAGCCGCACGAAAACCGGTTCCAGGTCCGCCAGGCAGCGATCCAGGTCGTTGGGACACAACGCGTTGACAAAACCGGGGTCGATCCCGTCCACGCCGAAGGTTTTACAATCCTGTTCATATATACCGACCAGCAAACCCTGTTTTTCCTGGCGCAGGTAGAAACGATCACGAGGGCAACGCACCATCGCGACGCGCGTTTCGCGCTGGCGCAACGCGTCGATGGGCTCGGTAACGAAATACATATGCTCCATCGATACGATCGGGTATTCGACGCCGATCATCTTACCGACCTCGTTGGCGCGGTAGCCGGCGGCGTTGACGATGTGCTCGCAGCGGATATCGCCATTGCGGGTGTGCACGATCCAGCCGTTATCGGCACGCTGGGTCAGCGCCTCGACCGGGTTATGCCGCTGGATTTCGGCGCCGGCCCTGCGCGCGCGCCGCGCCAGCGCCTGGCACAGCTGCGCCGGGTCGATATCGCCGTCGAGCGGGTCGTAGAGCGCGGCCAGCAGGCCGTCGGGGTTCAGCAACGGGTTTTTCTCCACCGCCTCCCGCGGCGAGAGCAATTCGAGCACAACGCCCATGCCGTCGGCCACCGAGATGATGTGATGGCAGGCGTCGAGCTGGTCCTGGTCGGTAATCAGGCGCAGGCCGCCGACCGCGTGGTGGTAATTGATCGGGTAATCCGGATCCCCGGCGAGTTCCCGGAAAAGCTCGATGGTGTAGCTGCGCAGGCCGAGCAGCAACTGGTTGAATGCCAGGTTCGGACATTGCGCCGCCGAATGCCAGGTCGTTCCCGAAGTCAGCTCGTCGCGTTCGACCAGGATCACGTCGGTCCAGGCCTCGAGCGTCAGGTGGTACAGCGCCGACAGGCCGCCGATTCCACCGCCAATGATCACGGCGCGAGCCGAGTCGCGCATCAGGCCCTGTTCGCCGAATCGATCGAATCGAGAAAGCGTTCGAACTCGTCCTGCTCGATCGAAACTTCGTGCTCCCCGGCGGGGAAGCTCTGGCTCTCGATATCGGCGATGTATTCGCGGTATGCCGCGATGCGCTCCTGCTGCAACCGATCCCGCTCGGCCGCGAAATCACGGTAAACCCTGGCGTGGCGCGGGATATGCCCGCGGTTTTCACCGAGCAGGTCGGCCGAGAACAGGTAGGTCGCATCGCAGCCGGTGCCGGAACCCAGCGATATGGTCAATATCGATACGCGGCGCGTGATCTCGGCCGCGACCCGTGCCGGCACGACTTCCATTTCGAGGGCGAACGCGCCGGCCGCCTCGAACGCCTTGCTGTCTCGATAAACCTGCGCGGCCTGTTCCGCGTTACGTCCCACCGCGCGTAAGCCGCCAGCCCAGGTCGCCTTGGGCGGCACCAGGCCGACGTGGGCGATCACCGGCACCCCCTCGCGTGCGAGGACCTCGACGATTTGCGGGCTCATCGCGCAATAAATCGATTCGGCGCCGGCTTCCATCGCCTGCATCGACTCGCGCAGCGCTTCCTCGGCGCTCGCGTGCCGACCCCAGGCGAGGCCGAACTGGAAATGGGAATCCGGCACCAGGGTCGGAAAGTGCCTCGTTTCGGGGCGGAAGCCTGTACCGATCATATCCATTCCGGCTGCCGCCGCGGCGATCGCCTCCTCGCCGCGCGCAACCTGCACGAACGCGATCTGGCGCACGCCCTTCAACTCGAGCAGGTGCCTGACGGTCAGCTTAGGCATTCGCTTTTTGCCGGCGTCGATCGAGAAACTGCCGGTGCGCTTCGGGCGTGCCGTCGTGGAAATTACCGGTCCACTCGTCCATCGGGATTTCGAGTCCGCCGTAGTTGCATTCGAAGTAGCGATGGTGCAGCTGGTGGTGGTAGGTGCCCAGCGGCAGGACCAGCTTGCCGCGCACGACGATGCCCTGGTAGCCGGCGTGGGTGGTCGCTGCCGTCAGCGTGAAGTACTGCAGGTGGAAGATGATCAGCAACGGGTTGGCCGGCACGACGAAGTGAATCAGCACCGTGCTCAGGTAAATCAGGTGCTCGACCGGGTGCATCGACAGTCCGGACCAGGGACCGACGTTGGTGTTGCGGTGGTGCAGCGAGTGCACACGGCGGTACAGCGGCGGCCAGTGGATCAGGCGGTGAATCAGGAAAAAATGCAAGGTTTCCCAGGCCGGCAATAGCAGGATAAAAAGTACCAGCCATGGCCAGTCGTCCGGCAGATCGAGCAACGGCGCGTAACCGTTCGCCAGGGCCCACATCATCAACACCTCGTACGCGCTCCAGATCGTGACCCCGCTGGCGCAGGACCAGAACAGGTTGTCTCGCACCTGCGAATTGAACGTAAACACACGGTTGTTGACCGGAAACGGTCGCGCATCGTAGCGGCGTTCATCGCCCTGGCGCCGCCAGACGTAGAAATACAGGTGCAGGCCGCCGGCGACGAGGAACAGCAACGCCAGGTTGCGCAGGTAGATTTGCGCGATCCAGTCGGGTGCGAATTCGCGGCAACGCTCGAGCGCCGGGTGAAAATAAAGCCACGACAGGATCGACAACACCAGGATGACAAGACGCTCGGACAGCGGCAGCCAGCCGCGCAGGATCCATTTCACGCAGGCGACCGGCCGCGGCGGCCAGCTAAAGTAGGGCGACGCGTGCAGCGGTAACGGCGGGATATAGTGCCAGGCCGCTTTCGGCTTGCGCGCCCCGTTAACCGTATCCTGTTCCGATCTGTCCTGCATCCCGCGCTACCCGCCGCTCTCGCGCAAGTCGTTGCTTTCGAGAAAATCGGCGATCTCGTTGAGGAAAAAGGACGGGTTTTCGACCAGACCCATGTGCTGCAGCCCCGGCACGATGACGACCTGCGCACCGTCGATTTCGCTTGCAATCGCCTGGCTCATCGCCGGCGTGCTGCCGCTGTCGTGTTCACAGGTCACAACCAGCGTCGGGTGGACGATCGGCGGCTCGGGGCGAATCAGTTCGATCACGCCGAAAGCAAGCACCTGGCGGCACTGCGCGTACATTTCGGCGTCGTTGGCGAGCACCCATTCGCGCACGCGATCGATGTAATCCGGGTGGCCGGCGCGGAAATCCGCGGTGAACCAGCGCTCGATGGTCGCATCGAGGGTCGCGCCGGGGCCGCCGGCAGCCGAGTCCAGCGCGCGCTGCTCGACCAGCTGCTGCGCGTCGGGGGAACGCTCGTGCGGCGAATTCAGTATCACCAGGGCACTGACCCGGGCCGGATAATCCATTGCGAAACGGCGGTTGATCATGCCGCCGAGCGAAAAGCCGAGCAATGCGGCCCGTTGGATCTCAATCTCATCGAGCAAACCTTGCAGTTGCTGCGCAAACATCGTCAGGGACGGTTTACCGGGTGGCGCTCCACTCTCTCCATGGCCGTAGAGATCGTAGCTCAGAACCCGGTAGCGATTGGCCAGTCGAGAGGAGTATTTCTCCCAGACCTGGCGGTTCAAACCGAGGCCATGAATCAGCACGACCGCCGGCGCGTCTGCCGGGCCAAGCAATTCGAAGGCGCTGCCGTTGCCACTGAGTTCAGGCATATTCCACCAATCCTGTGCTATCGCAGCACAATTTAACCCACCCGCGCGGAAATTCAGAGCGTTTTATCGGCTCATTGCGTGGTGGCAGAGCAAACTCGATCGGGAGATACCTGCCCTGCCGTTGCGCCAGGTGAAAACCGCGCGCTGAGCCACGACCTGTAATCGGCCGATTCAGACGATGCGGCCCGGCCAAAAGCGGCTTATAATTCGTTAAACCCACCACCCGCTCGAGGCATCGATGCCCTACTCCACCATCGAGTTCGACCGCAAGGGCCCGGTCGCAATTTTGAGCCTGAATCGTCCCGCCAAGCTGAATGCGATCAATCCGGCCATGATCGAGGAATTGAACCACGCGCTGGACCAGATCGAGGCCAACGACGCGGTGCACGCCATCGTCATCCACGGTAACGGTCGCGCCTTTTGCGCGGGTTTCGACCTGCACGCCGGGATCGAGGCCAACCGCAGCACCGAGGCCGACTGGCGCAAGACAATCAACGCCGATCTGAAGTTGATCATGCGCTTCTGGAATAGCCCCAAGCCGACGATCGCGGCGGTGCACGGCCACGCGCTCGCCGGCGGTTTCTCGATCGCGCTGGCCTGCGACATGACCGTGTGCGAAGAAGGCAGCCTGTTCGGCGAACCGGAGCTGCGATTCGGCAGCAGCATCGTCGCACTGCTGTTGCCCTGGTACGTGAACCCGAAACGGGCCAAGCAAATGCTGCTCACCGGGCGCGACCGCATGGGTGCGGACGAGGCCTTCCTCTACGGGATCGTCAACGAGATCGTGGCCGAGAGGCAGGCCCGCAAGCGCGCGATCGAACTGGCTCGAGAGGTGTCGCTGATGGATCCCGATTCGGTACGCCTGACCAAGCGAGCCATTAACCAGACCTACGACATCATGGGTCTGCAGGAAGCCCTGCGCAAGGGCGCCGACACGTCGGTCAAGATCGAAACCCTCGCAACCGAACTGCGCCAACGATTCAACCAGATCCTGCGCGGCGAAGGCCTCCAGGCCGCGCTGAAATGGCGTACCGCACGACTCGACCAGGATGAATGAAAACCGGCTCGACGCGTTGAGTCGTCTCGAGGCTTGCGTTAAATCGTGCTCGCGCTGATTCGGGCCGAATGGCGCTTGCTGCTGTTCGGGTTCCTGATGACGTTCTGGTCCTCGCCCGGCCAGACCTTCCTGATTTCCCTGTTCAGCGGTGAAATTCGCGTCGAGATGCAGTTGAGCGACGGCCAGTTCGCCGCTATTTACTCGCTGGCAACGCTGTTGAGCGCGGTGGTGATGATCTGGAGCGGCCCGCTGGCCGATCGGGTCGAGTTGAAACGCCTGTCGCTCGCGGTTGTGCTCGGCCTCGGCGCCGGCTGCGCGCTGATGTCGGTTAGCGCCGGCGTTGCAAGCCTGTTTATCGCGCTGTTCCTGATGCGCCAGTTCGGCCAGGGATTGATGGTCGTGGTCAGCGCGACCGCAGTGGTGCGCTACCTCGACCGACACCCCGGCAAGGCGACGGCGCTGTCCGGGCTCGGTTACCCGGTCTCGGAGGCGCTGATGCCCGGGCTGATCGTTTCGCTGCTGCTGCTGGTGGGCTGGCGACAGGGGTGGCAGGTGGTCGGTGCGGTGCTGCTGATTTGCATGGTGCCGGCTATCGTCTACCTGCTGCAGGGCCACGCGCAGCGCCACCGCGACTACCTGCAGCAACTGTCCCGCGAAGCCGGCGAGGCCGGCGGCGGTATCCGACGGCGCCAGTGGACCCGCGGCGAGGTGATACGCGACAAGTGGTTTTACCTGTTCGCGCCGGGATTGATGTCGCAGCCGCTGATGTTTACCGGGTTCATTTTTCACCAGGTGCACCTGGTCGAGTACAAGGGATGGCCGCTGCTAGGCTGGGCGAGCCTGTTCGTCGTCTACGCGCTGGTCTCGGTCGCAACCAAGCTCGTTACCGGCCACCTGATCGATCGCTACGGCGCGATCCGCATGATTCCGCTGGTCGCGCTGCCGATGGGCGTCGGGCTCATCATCCTCGCCGCGGGCGACAGCCTGTTCTGGGGCGGCGTCTTTCTCGTACTGACGGGTATTACGGTCGGCTTTCAATCGACCGCGGTGGCGCCTTTCTGGTCGGAAATGTACGGCAGCCGCCACCTCGGCTCGATCAAGTCGCTGGGGTCGGCGGTGATGGTGTTCTGCACCGCGCTGTCGCCGATCGTGATCGGCTGGCAGATCGACCTCGGCACCGGCATGAACACGCTCGCGAGCGCGAGCGCGCTGTACATCTTTGCGACCTCGGCACTGGCCTGGTACGCGAGCCGCGGCCGGGCGAAGGCGTTGCAGCGACAGGCGCTTACGCTCGATTAGGAATCCGCTCGTACCGCTTCGCAAGACGTTAAATCAGGCTCGGGAGATCGAACAACGACTGCCGATCGATACTGGAAAATTTCCCTCCGATGGAAAGGCAATCCGCAAGCGGAATGCCTCGTGCTCAGGCAAATCCGGGCGGATTCCACTGATCCATCATTTTCTGCCGGGCGGCATCGAGCCGCTCGGACATCAGCGTCGCGAAACGCTTGAGCAATTCGTAGCCGAAACGCGGGTCATCCTCGCAGTGCGCCAGTATGGCGCTACCGTCGAACTCGAGCACTTCCGAATCCTCCATTGCCAGGGCCTGGAAACTCCATCGGTAAGGCTGAATCAGCCAG
>JBFGQE010000120.1:0-7977 GCA_041564355.1 Gammaproteobacteria bacterium
GCAATCGGGATCCTGTTGTCGCCCCTGTTACTCTGGCAGGGCCGGCGGGTCAGGCGCGACACGCCTGTTTTGCCCGAGCCTCCCGGGCCGCGCAGCGGCTTCGCCGGGGCGGGACCCCCGCTGCGGCTGCTCGTCGTCGGTGATTCGGCCGCGGCCGGCGTCGGCGCGTCGCATCAGCAAGAAGCGCTCGCGATGCAGTTCGCGCATCGGCTTGGTCGCGAATCCCGCGTCGAGTGGACGCTGATCGCGCGCTCCGGCGAGACCACCGGGACGATGCTGCGGCGGCTCGAGACCGATGCGCCGCTTGAATGCGATATCGCGATCACGTCGCTCGGGGTCAACGACGTCACCGCAGCCATCGGGCTGGGCGCATGGCGGCGTCAGCAGGCACGATTGCGCGAAGCGCTGCGCCGGCGCTACCGGGCGCGGCTGATCATTTTATCCGGATTGCCGCCGATGCACTTATTTCCCGCTTTACCCCAGCCGCTGCGGTGGTATCTTGGACAACGCGCGGCCAGCTTCGACCGGGTACTCGAAGCCGATGCCGGCGCGGAACGCGATTGCGTATTTCTCAGCCTGCGGTTCTCGGACGACATGACGCTCGCCGCCAGCGACGGGTTTCATCCGGGCCCGGCGGTGTATGCGCAGTGGGCCGAGCTGGCGGCCGCCGCGGCCAGCGCGAAGTACAAACCTGACTCGGTGGATGAAAAGGCATGACCGACCCGTTCGATATCAAGAGAGCCCGCGCCGATACCCCGGCCTGCGAGGAGCGCGTGCATTTCAACAATGCCGGTGCTTCGCTGATGCCGTTGCCGGTCAGCGCCGCGTTGCATCATTTCCTGCAGGTCGAGGAATCCTGCGGCGGCTACGAGGCCGTCGAACAATACCAGGATGAACTCGAGGGAGTGTACCGCTCGGCGGCGCGCCTGTTGAACTGTGCCGCCGAAGAGGTCGCGTTCATCGAAAATGCGACGCGTGCGTGGGACCAGGCATTCTACTCCTTCGAATTCAGGCCGGGCGATCGCATTCTGACCACGGTGTCCGAGTACGGCAGCAACGTGATTGCCTACCTGCAGCGCGCAAGACGCGACGGTATCAGCGTCGAGTTCGTTCCCGACGACGAGTCGGGCCAGATCGACGTCGACGCGCTCGCCAACCTCATCGATGAAAGGGTCAGGCTGATTTCGATCTCGCATATTCCGACCGGCGGCGGACTGGTCAACCCGGCGCAGGCGGTCGGCAGGGTCGCCAACGAGGCGGGCATTCCCTACCTGCTCGACGCCTGCCAGAGCGCCGGTCAGATCCCGCTCGACGTCGACGCGATCGGCTGCGACGCGCTAAGCCTGACCGGGCGCAAGTTTTTACGCGGGCCGCGCGCCACCGGGCTGTTATACATGCGCCGCGCGCTGCAGGAAAAACTGGAACCGGTTTTGCTCGACCAGCACGCTGCCGAACTGGTCGCGCCCGACGCCTACCGCGTGCGTGACGACGCGAAGAAGTTCGAGAACTGGGAACAGAATTTCGCCGGTAAGTTTGCGCTTGCGCACGCACTCGATTACGCGCTGGAATGGGGGCTCGATGCGATACGGGATCGAGTCTACTGCCTGGCGCAAACCCTGCGCCAACGGCTGGCCGAGATCGACGGGGTGACGTTGACCGACCAGGGCGACGAGCGCTGCGGGATCGTCACTTTCTGCAGCGACCGGCGCGGTGCCTACGAGATCAAGTCGCTGCTCGCACAGGGTGGAATAAACGTCTCCGTGTCGGACGGTTCGGGAACGCTGGTGTCGTTCGAGCGACGCGGCCTGACCGCGGTGGTGCGGGCATCGGTTCACTATTTCAACACCGAGCAGGAAATTGAATATTTCATCGACCAGCTTGCGCTCCACCTGTAAGCGAGCGCGGACGCGCTTGCGCGGAAAGGGCGACGCATGCTCTACCTGATACTCGCCGCACTGATCGCCTACTACTGGTGGGAGAGCGGGGTCTACAAGGGCCGCGCGCGCGACCTCGCAACCACGCATTGCAACGAGCTCGGGTTGCAGCTGCTCGATCAGAGCATGGTCATCACCGGCTTTCGCCCGGCGCGCAATGCACAGGGACGACTCGTGTTCCGGCGAAGCTACCAGTTCGAATTTTCCTCGACCGGCGATCGGCGCTATCACGGCCGCATCGTCATCGACGGTAAGCAGCTCAACACCATCGAGCTGGAAGCCTACAAGTTACCGCCTTCTGCAGAATGAGTTAGAGGAACAAGTTTGATAATGGTTAAAAGAACCAGTACCAGACAATCGGGAGCAGCACCGCGGTAGCCAGCGCGTTCAGGCCCATCGCGAGGCCGGAAAAGGCGCCTGCGACCTCGTTCACCTGCAGCGCACGCGCGGTCCCGATACCGTGGCTTGCGGTGCCGATCGCGAGGCCCCGCGAGGGCCAGTCGCGGATGCGCAACAGGTCGAGCAGGTAGGGACCGAGCACGGCGCCGAGGATCCCGGTGGTGATGACCAGCACCGCGGTCAGCGACGGGAATCCGCCCAGCTGTTCGGTAATCCCCATCGCCACCGGCGCGGTCGCCGACTTGGGCGCAATTGAAACCAGCGTGTCCGGAGACGCACCGAACAGCCAGGCGATGGCAACTCCGGTCACGGCCGCGGTAATCGAGCCGGCAACGATGCTGACCAGCATCGCCAGCGCCGAACGCCGTACCCGGTCGAACTGGCGATAAAGCGGGATGGCGAGCGCGACGGTGGCGGGACCGAGCAGGAAGTGGACGAACTGGGCGCCGTCGAAATAGGTTTCGTAACGGGTGCCGGTCGCGACCAGCACCGTGACGACGAGGATAATGGCAATCAGTACCGGGTTCAGCAGCGGGTTCAGTTGGCCGCGGCGATAGATCAGCATGCCCACCTGGTAGGCGACCAGGGTTAGCGTCAGGTGCAGCAGCGGACTGGCGCTGAGGTAAACCCATGCCTGCTCGAGTTCGCGCATCAGGCCGTATCCTCGTCACGATCACCGCCCGCGGCGGCTTCGCGCGGACCGAGCCAGGCCATCAGGCCCCCGGTCACGGCGATGGTCAGCAGCGTGCTGGCGACCAGCGCGACCGAAATCGGCAGCAGCTCGTCGCCGATCAGCTGGGCATGAACCATGATGCCGACCCCGGCGGGGACGAACAACAGTGACAGGTGGGTGATCAGCGCGTCCGCGACGGCGCCGAGATCTTTCGGTAAAGCGCCGTGGACCAGCAAGCCGACGAACAGCAAAACCATGCCGACGACAGGTCCCGGCACCGGCAAACCGGTTGCGGTGACGAGCAGTTCGCCGATCAGCTGGCAGCAAAAAATGAGAGTCAGGTATATTAGCATCGAGCCTGTTTTTTCAATTGATCCGCGGCCGCAATGTAGCACAAATCCGGGTCGAATCTTGCCGCTCAGGCCTTCCGGCCGCGTCGCGAGGATTCCACATCAACGGAACCTCGCCTGGTCGGTCGGAAATCTTTGAATTTGACAGGCAATCGCGTCCGAACGGTTATCGTTCGAATTCATCGTCGTCGCCTTACCGAATTACCTTTTTACTCGAACCTCGAAAACTCGTAGACAAGCAGTTTTTGATATAACTTTTCCTCGAAGCTGCCCGCTTTCTCGAGTTTCATTCTTTCCAGGTATTTTCGATACGGCTTTTGGTCGACAGTCGTCAGGAAGGCTTTCAGTATGGTTGCAATCATCAGTAACGGATTTTGTTTTTTCTTTTTCAGAATTTTAAGTGCCCTGCCAACGAAAATTTCTTCTTCGCTAAAGTCCGTGCCAAAGGGGAAGCGGTTAAACAGGCCCTGGTCTTGGTACTTTTTCAGTTTCGTTGAAATCTCGCTGGCGCGATTGCGGGTGAATTTCAGGTTAAGCGTGTAATCGCTGCCGATTTTGCCGTTCGCTTTTGCGCTATCCACGAGCTTCTGCTGGAAGCGGGAGTCGGTAATATTGAGTAGCCGATGCATGATTTCCTGGTCCGATTTACCGCGTATATCGGCAATACCGAACTCGGTGACGACGATATCGCGCAAATGCCTCGGTATGGTCGTATGGCCGTAGTTCCAGACGATGCTGGAGGTTTCTCCCTTAGCGGTTATGCGCGTGCTGCGTAAATTGAGGATGGAACGCCCGTCGGGCAGCGCATGTGCCATGGCAACGAAGTTGTACTGGCCGCCGACGCCACTGATCAGGCGATTGTTTTCCAGTCCGTCACTGACCGCCGAACCGCTGAGCGTCATCGTCATGCAGGTATTGACGAAGCGCGCATCTTTGCGATGGAGCCTGTCGATTTCCTCGTGCCCGTAGAGCTGATTGATGCTTTGCACGCTTTTCATGTTGATCAGCCTGCGATCTTCATCGTTTAAATTTCGCAGCCAGTCGTAGAAGTCCTGGCAGCCGAGAAAAAATCCGCCGTGAATGACATTCGCATTTTTCAATTTGTCGCCAAGGCAATTTTCGTAGATGCGCTGCCTGTTATCGAGGTCGCCTATATCGTTAGTCAGCCTTTCACCTTCCGGGGTCGTGATTTCGCCATCCTCGAAGGTCAGGTTGCTTCTGAGTATTCCAAATTTCTGCAGGTAGTCGAAGTCTTCTTCGGCAATCGCCGAGTGTATCCCCTTCCGCATCAAGACCAGGTCTAACGTCCGCGGCGTTACGGTTTCGTCGATATTGCCCTCGTTGATGAGCCTTTGAATAACCATATCATCGTAAACCTTACGTTTGATGATGCCGGCGTTGAAGAGCTCCATGAAACCGTCGATCACCATCTCGGACGCGGCGAACAGCCCTGACTGGAACGGCGCGGTTCCTCCGATCCGGTCTATCACCGGGCCGAATTTTTGCAAAACTTCGAAGTCACGCAATAAGTCCAGGTAAACGTCGTTTTGCTGGTGCCGCAGCAAGAGCGCATAAATCAACGCATCGCCAATGGCGCCGATGCCGACCTGAAGTTCACCCCCGTCTCTTATCAGTGTGCTGATATACAGCCCTATCAGGAAATCCCGGTCGCTAACGGCCATTTTCGGTGGGCCGAAAATTCGGTACTCGAGTTTCGGATTTTCCAGCACGAAGTCGAAGGTTCCGCGATTTACCAGCGCGTCGCCATACATGAACGGCAGGTTCTGGTTGATCTGGGCCGCGACCGCAAAAGGGGTGCCATGATCAGAATATCGCCTTTGCATCAGGCGTATCAGATCGAGGGTTACATCCGGATTCGAACTCAGGCTGTAACATTCCCTGCCCTCGAAGGTGCCCTTCGAAACCATCTGTAACAAGACATTGACGCCAGCATCCATCATGTCGCGGGCGACATGCGTGTAATTGCTGCAGATGTAATGTTGCTGGGCGTAATCGTGATATAAATATTTGCCTGCCGGAAAATAGAATTCAAGAATTTCGACATTGGGCGGCAGCGAATTCGCCTGCCGATCCTGCTCGTAATCGAGGTCCGGGTAGTCGCCGAAAACCCGCTCGGCCAGCGGGCCAAAAAAACGCTTTTCGAGCAGGCTGTTTCCTTTTGGTTTATCGAGGGTCAAGGCGGTAAAGATTTTTAGATTCAGGCCCTGATCGTTCTTGACCCGGTTGTACAGCGCGTTTAACAGGTGATTTGGCTTGCCCACTGCCAGCGGAGTTCCGACCACCAGGTTATTGCCCACTTTTTCGATAATTTGATCGATTATTATTTCGGGATATTCGCTTTTCATACCGTACCCCCATTCAATGAGAATACCGAAAAAATATCGCCTGCTTATTGCGTTGGATCAGCAATTTAGCATTTAGACGCCGGACCTCGAAAATGCGGGCCATGGTTTTCAGCGTTTGCCGAGCGGCCGGCTATCCCTGCTTCGAGCTGGCTGCCAGCCGGACAAAACCGAACCCGGGACAGTTATCCGCGACCGGTCGGTAGCACCGCCGGAGATATGCGCCGGAGAGCAATTGTTCCTGATATCGGGATTAATTGTTCTTCGATCCGCAATTTACCTTCTCGAATGTCCCGTGCCGACTAAAAAATTTGCCAGCGGCGATGCCGCATGGCCTGTTCCACGCGCCGCCGAGCCATCGACAGCGCGGCATCGCGCGGCAATACCTGGTCCCGCCGCGCGGTTTCGAGTACTTCGCGAGTGTTACGGCGTAACTTTTCTTCTATGGCGGCGAATGCGGCCGCTTCGCCCGCGCCCTGGTATTCGGTTGCGGCACAGATAACGCCGCCGGCATTGGCGATGAAATCCGGCACGTTGAGGACGCCTTTTTGATGCAGGATTTTTTCGGCGGCATAGGTCATCGGTATGTTGGCGCCTTGCACCACCATCCTGGTATCGAGACGATCCACGTTGGCCTCGTCGATGATGTCGGGACGCGCCGCGGGGATCCAGATATCGCAAGCGATATCGATGATCGCATCGCCGTCGCGCCGCTCGCCGTCGTCGTATTCGGTAACGCTCTGGCCGGCCGCTTTCAGCGCCATCAGCTGGTCGATATCGAGCCCGTCGGGATTGTAGATCGTGCCCGCGCTGTCCGAAACCGCAATCGCGGTCGCCCCGGCTGCGACCAGGAATCTGCTGGCGTGCTTGCCAACGGCGCCAAATCCCTGCACCACGAAACGCGCGTTTTTTATTTCGACATCGCAGAACTCGCGGGCCACCTCCACCGCGTGGTGCAAGCCAAAGCCGGTCGCGCCGATTTCATCCAGCGGAATGCCGCCCAACTCTCGTGGGAGGCCGACGACCCGGTCGATTTCATCCTTGACCCAGGCCATGCATTCTTCGTCGGTGCCCATATCGGGTGCGAAGATGTATTGCTCGACTTCGCGTAATGCACAGCAAAATCCACGAATTAGCGTTTCTTTCCGGTCCCTGGGCATTTTCGGGTCACCGACCAGTACCGCTTTACCGCCACCATGCGGCAGGTCCGCCGCGGCGTTCTTGAAGGTCATCGCTCGCGCTAGCCGGGCACACTCCTCGACGGTAACGTCGCTCGCCATGCGAACGCCACCGACCGACGGTCCCCTGGCTACATTGTCGACGACCAGCACGCCCTGCAGGCCGATTGCGGGCACGTGCACATGGATTACCTTTAGCGGGCCAAGGTCGTCGGCAAGCGTGAAAACGTCGTTCATTCACAATTCTCCATGCGTCGCCTGTTACCCGTTCATTTTGTGCGCATTAAATTTTGCAGGGTTGACCCGAGTCAATATTGCCGCCTTCTCGCTGGCTAATGAAACGGCATGATACTGAAGCGGGGTAATCATCATGAGCGGGGCAACGAAGGCACTGGCCGACGAGGTACTCGAGTCGTTCAAGGCGCAGCCTGATGACAGAATTTAGGCAGGTATCGGTGAACCGCATTTTCGGACGCTCCACGGGTGAGTTGATACAACCGGCGATGCAAGAGTATTCTGCAATCAGCTCTAACAAATGGATTAACTCGAGGTTGCTATGCCTTTCGTAAGCGAAGCAGTGGTAATGCGCGAAACCGGCGCACCGGATGTCCTCGAACTTCGGGACTTCGAACTACCCTGGCCACGAAATAGTGATGAAGTGCTGGTTCGTATCGAAGCGGCCGGCATCAACCCTGCAGATACTTTTTTTCGGGTCTTTGGCACCTATCTGGGAGAGGGCCCGGGGACTGTTCTGGGGCACGATGGCGCGGGCGTGGTCGAAGCGATTGGCGACGCCGTGACCTCGGTTCGCGTCGGCGACCGTGTTTGCTTCTGCAATGGTGGCCTCGGGGGCGACCCGGGAACCTACGCCCGTCATGCAATCGTGCCCGAATGGCTGCTGGCCAGGGTGCCCGACTCGGTCGAGATAACCACGGCAGCGGCGCTGCCGCTGGTTTTCATCACCGCATGGGAAGCTCTCGTCGAGCGCGCTCGGCTCGAGAAAGATGAGAGCATTTTGATCCATGGCGGAGCCGGGGGTACCGGGCAAATTGCCATCCAGATCGCCCGTCAGCTGAAAGC
>JBFGQE010000121.1:0-7925 GCA_041564355.1 Gammaproteobacteria bacterium
CCCGGGCACGGCGACGCGATTCCGTTCGAGCATCCGTTGAACGCCGGGCAGATGGGTCCGCGCGGCAACGTCGTGGCCTCGCGCCTGGCGAAAGAAGCCGACGTGATTCTCGCGCTGGGCACGCGTCTCGGCTTCAACTCGACCTTTTATTCCTACGACAACATCAACGTGCAGGCGAAGATCATCCAGGTCGAGCTCGAGCCGACCGCGATCGGACGCTATTTTCCGATCGCGCTCGGCATCTGGTCCGACGCGCGCCGTGCCGCGCGGCAATTGACCGCCGAACTCGAGAAACTCGACGCACGCGCCGAGGTAGACGCCTGGACGCAGGCCTGTATCGACGAGCGCAAGGCTTATCTCGAGCGCCGCGACGCCGACGCGGATACGAGCGAGCAGCCGATTCAGCCGTCCGGGTTATACCGGGAACTGCGTGCGGTGCTGCCGCAGAACGCGGCGGTGACGATGGACGCCGGCACGCTGTGCCTGCAGGCCACCGATGCACTGAATTACCACGAACCGCCGTGCCTGTTCACGCCGCTCGATTTCGGCCTGGTCGGCTTTTCCTTTGCCTGCGGTCTCGGCGTCAAAGTCGCGCGTCCCGATCGACCCGTGGTCAGCCTGATGGGCGACGGCGGTTTCGGCATGACGCTGTCCGAGCTTTCCACCGCGGTGGACCACGGCATCAACACGGTCACGCTGGTGATGAACAACCAGTGCTGGGGCGCGGAAAAAGCCTACCAGCGCGATTTTTTCGGCGAGCGCTATATCGGCGCGAATGTCAGCAGCCCGCCGTTCGACCGGATCGCGGAGCTCTATGGCGCGGCCGGATTCCGCGCGGAGAAGTTGAGCGAGGTCGGTGACGCGGTTGCCGCGGCGCTCGATTGCGCTCGCCCGGCCGTGGTCGACATCGCGGTCGACCCGGCGGCGCTTTACAGTTTCCGCCGCGATTCCTTCAAACACCGTGGGGGCTAGTGCGATGACCGAGGTTGACAAGACTTACCCGCTCACCGAAAAGCAGCGCGCGAGCGGCGACTGGAACCCGCTGTGGGAACAGTTCCACGAGCTGGATCCGGATTTCCTCGAGGCTTACCTCGCGTTTCGCCGCGTGCCGCAGCAAAACGGTCCGCTGGAACAGAAATATAAGGAACTGATCCTGATCGCGATCAACGCGGCGACCACGCATTTGTATGGCCCCGGCGTCCGTCGGCATATCCAGAACGCACTCAAGGCCGGCGCGACCATGGAGGAAATCCTGGAGACGATCCAGTTGACCACGGTGATGGGAATCCATTCCTGTAACCTGGCGATCCCGATCCTGATGGAAGAGGTATCGCGGGCTAATAATTCCGATTAACATTGAACAAAGTGCTCCGGTTAGTGCCGGCTAGCGATAGAAAAGGTGACAAGATGAAATTTCAACTGGCAATCAATCTCGAGCGCATGGACGACAGCACCGACATGCGGGACGTCGCGCGACACACGCTGGAAATGGTGCAAATGGCCGACCAGGCCGGTTTTAATATTGCCTGGGCGGCGGAGCACCATGCGCTGGAAATGACGATTGCGCCGAATCCGTTTCAGCTGCTGACCTGGTGGTCACAGCATACCGATCGCATCCGTCTCGGCACCGCGGTCGCGGTGGCGGCTTACTGGCATCCGATCAACCTCGCCGGCGAAGCCGCGATGACCGATTTATTGAGCGGCGGGCGTCTCGAGTTCGGTATCGGTTCGGGCGCCTACCAGCGCGAGTTCGACCGTATGCATCCAGGCCTGAAGCAGTCCGATGCCTACCAGTACCTGCACGAAATGCTGCCCGCTGTGAAAGCGCTGTGGGCCGGCGACTACGAGCACAATGGTGAATTCTGGTCGTTTCCGACCGCGACCTCGGTACCGAAACCGCTGCAGCAGCCCCACCCGCCGATCTGGGTTGCGGCGCGCTCGCCGATTACCTTCGACTACGCGGTGAAAAACGACTGCCACGTGATGTCCTGGCCGTTGACGCGTCCGTTCTCCGAGGCCGAACAGTACCGGGCGCAGCTCGACGAGGCGATCGCGGCCCACCCCGGGGCGGTGCGTCCCACGTTCGCGATGATGCGCCACACCGCGCTCTATACCGATGACGCCGGGCGCGAGGCGGCGCTCGACGCGATCAGATCGGTGCTGGGGCAATTCGAGAACCTGTTTCGCAATCTCGGCGACGTCAATAACGGGTTTCCGAAAAAAATACCGCTCGAGGAACTGGCCGATCGCGAGCAGTACAACGCGGAGATGCTCGAAGAAAACCTGATGTTCGGCTCGCCCGAGCAGGTCATCGACAAGCTCAAGCGCTACGAAGCGCTCGGCGTCGACGAGTTTATTTACTACGCAAGCATGGGGTTGGGACAGAAGGAACAGAAACGCTCGCTGGAGCTGTTCTGTTCCGAGGTCATGCCGGCTTTTGCGTGATTGCAAAAGCCGGATGATTCGACTGGCCTGCTAGGCCATGCCCATCATTGTCGGCAGCATGACAGCCGCCGCGATTCCGCCGATGAAGAAAACAAAAAACAACCAGAACAGGATCTTGACGCCGGTCGAATTTTCCGCGGGCGCGGGGCCAAAGTTATTGGCGCCCTCCGTGCCGCGAAAAAACAGCATGTAGATCACGAGCACCAGGTTGATCAGCGGCACGATCAGCAACAGGATCCACCAGCCGCTGCGATTCAGGTCGTTTAGCCGACGTTTGCCCCACATGACGGCGAAAACCAGCGCGACGATGTTGACCGCGATATATGCGACACCACCGATTGCGCCCATACCACCCGGGTCGCCGCCCATCAGGCCCATGCTTCCGAGCAGTGGCACCATGACCGCCATCATAATCAGGTTGGCACCCATGTTGTAAGCCAGGTAACGCATTCTGCCGATGCGGCCGTTGAACGAAATTACGGACGGGTCGTAAGTTTCGTCCTGCACGGTGTCGAGCGCTGCCTCGGGAGCGCTATAGGGATTTGCATCGCTTATTGCTTCACTCATCTTATTCCTCTGTATTTAACTAGCCCTGAAGCTCTAATATAGGAGAGGAATTTAGACTTATCAGGGATTTATATTAATTTCTTAATTACGATTGTCAGGGCCAACCGGCGCTTTTTGCCGCGCATCGGTTGGCAGGATGCAAAGCGGGGGGTACCATCCATGTCTTCTTGCAGCCATTGAGCCAGGTGCTCGCGACGCGCCTTGTACAATCCACAACTGAACCCGGAATACGAGACAATATCATGAACGAACCAGACCCTGTGCTCGCGGATGCCCGCTGCAGCGAGGAAGAGTGGCAACTGCGTGTCGATCTCGCCGCCTGTTATCGTGCATTCGTTCATTACGGCTGGACCGATTCGATCTTTACCCACCTGAGCGCGCGCGTGCCGGGTTATCCAGAGCAGTACCTGATCAACCCGTACGGACTGCTTTTTCACGAAATTCGCGCCAGCAACCTGATCAAGGTTGACTTCGAAGGCAACGTGATCGACGGTGATTTCCCCTACAACGAAGCCGGTCACGCGATCCATACCGCGATATTGAAATCGCGCCCGGACATCAACGTCGTGTTGCACAGTCACACGCGTGCCGGCATGGCAGTTTCCTGCATGCGGTGCGGCCTGTTGCCGTTGACCCAGCAGGCTAACGAGATACGCGACCTGGTTTGCTACCACCCTTATGGCATCGCCATCGAGAACAGCGACGAATGCGAACGCCTGGGGCACGATCTCGGCAACAAGTGGATCATGATTATGCACAATCACGGCCTGCTGGCCGCGGGCCGTAGCGTCGCGGAAGCGTTTTATCACCTGTACACCGTCGAAAACGCGTGCAAGGTGCAAGTCGACGTGCTCGCCAGCGGAAAGGAATACGTAACCCCGACCGCGGAGGTCGTCGACGAGCTGGCCGAATACGGCAGGGCGTGGGCCGAGGAACCTGAGCATGTCGGCCGGGTCTGGAACGCGGTGCGGCGTTTGCTCGAGCAAAAAGACCCCTCCTTCCAGGACTGACCCGGGGCGACGCGGCCCTGACGACTGGCAAGATGGCACGGTCTCGATCCAAAGCGGAAACCCTGCAGCGGGTCTGGCATCGCGCGCTTTCGCTCGCCGAGCTCGACGCGACCGGGGTAAAAATGAAGCGCATCGACGGTCGGCAAATCGCCTTTTTCGTAACGCCGGACGGAATTCGCGCCTGCAACAATCGTTGCCCGCACGAGGGCTATCCCCTGGTCGAGGGCAGCTTGTCGCGCGATTGCGTTCTGACCTGCAACTGGCATAACTGGAAATTCAGGCTCGACAGTGGCGAAAATCTGTTTGGCGGCGATCGCCTGCGCGTATACCCGGTCGAGATCCGCGACGATGAGATCTGGGTAGACCTGACCGAGCGACCCTTCGACGAGCGTTACCGGGATATAATGCGCAGCCTGCGCGATGCCTTCGACGACTATAGCTACGACCGCATTGCGCGCGAGATCGCCCGCCTGGTCCGGCTCGGCGCGGATCCGCTCGATGCGCTGCGCCACGCGATCCAATGGTCATGGCAAAAGATGGAATTCGGCTGGACTCACGCCTACGCGGGCATGGCCGACTGGCTGCTGCTTTACGACGAGTGCGCCGATGACGAAGAAGCCCGACTGGTCTGCCTGGTCGAAAGCGTCGCGCATATCGCCTACGACGTGCGTCGCGAAGCCGACTATCCCTATGGCGAGGACGCGGCAAGCTTTGACGAAGCGCAATTTTTGACGGCGATCGAAGACGAAGACGAGGCGCGCGCGATCGCACTGGTTCGAGGAGGTCTCCGCGATGGTTTCGTTTTCAGCGATTTCGAGGGTAGCTTGTCGCGTGCGGCGCTGGCGCATTACAACGACTTCGGTCACGCGCTAATCTACGTTACCAAGCTGGGGTCGCTGGTCGATCGACTCGGCGAGAGCCTGCTCCAGCCGCTGCTGCTGTCCCTGGTGCGGGGGTTCGTTTACGCGTCGCGCGAGGATAAGATTCCCGAATTTCGGGGCTACGCGGCGCAGCTGGATAAATGGGGCGCGGGCAAACGGCTTCCCGAGGCAGCGCAGTGGCGCGGCAAAGGTATCGGCAAATCGTTGCAGGCCGCGGTCGCCTCTAGCGCCGCGCCGGCGGAGGAGGTGTACCGCGCGCTTTTGCTCGCCAATGCCTGGAACCTGCTCGGTTTCGACATCGAGCAACAGGATAAGGTCAGGGTGCCGGTATCGGGCAACGTCGGCTGGCTCGATTTTACCCACGGCGTCACCTTTGCCAGCGCGGTGCGGCAACAGTGCACCCGATATCCCGAATTATGGCCGCAGGGCTTGCTGCAAATGGCCTGTTTCAACGGGCGAAACGCGAGTTTCACGGTGGCCGCGCCGAAGCCCGAGGACTGGCTCGAGGGCGATCCGGAAGCGCAACTGCAACGCCTGGTCGAGCGCGTGCTGGACCACGGCCAGGGCGAACACATCGTTGCGGTGCACCTGCTGAAAACAGCGCTTGCCGCGAGGCGTGAAATCGAGCAGCTGGACGCTGCCGACGGCGCAATCCTGCTTGCCGCGGTGCAGCGTTTCTTCGATTCTCCGCTGAAACGACGCCGGGCAAGGCGGACCGCCTACCAGTCGTTGCAGTTCGTCGGGCGCGAATAATCGCCCGCCGGAATCGCCGCGGACGGTGCCCGTGACGCGACACCAGCGAGAGCGTAAAATGACAGTCTCTTGCGGAACTATGCCGGGGGAATTCATGCGAATCAGTCGATGTTTCACCTGCCTGTGTCTGGCGCTGTTGCTCCCGGCGACGGCGGGCGGCGATCAGACCGACGCGCGGCTCGGTGACCTGTTCGCGACGCTGCAATCGAGCCAGGACGAGATCGTTTTACAGGAAACCGAGGCCTCGATCTGGGAAATCTGGTACGAAAGCGGTAATGCGGAGGTCGACGAAATGATGCTGCAGGCGGCGACGCGCGTGCGCGGCGGGGACCTGGTGGGGGCCGAAATCATTTACTCGCAGATCATCGACCAGCTCCCCGATTTTTCCGAGGGCTGGAACCGGCGCGCGACGGTGCGTTACTACCAGGGTAACTACGAGGGATCGCTGGACGATATCGAGCAGACCCTGAAACTGGAGCCGCGCCATTTTGGCGCGATCTGGGGCCTGGGCATGATCCTCGGTTCGCAACGCGACTACGAACGCGCGATTCGCGCTTTCGAACGCCTGCTCGAAATCAAGCCGAATGCGGGCGACGCGCGGCCGCGCATCGAGTTGTTGAAGCAGGAGATGGCCAAGGAAGCCGTTTGAGCGCCGCATCGGTTTGCGGCCGAAATTCGCTACAGGTGCGTTTTACCCAGCAGGGCGGCGCCCTGTTCGTCGATAATCTGACGCGCCTTGTTAATCGAATGCTCCACCGCAACCTGGTGGTCGCCGTGCTGGTCGGCGCGAATGAACTGGACCCGCTTGTTTTCGCCATCCTGTTCGCCACTGATGAAACCGGCGGTCCGATACTTGCCGTCCTCGTAGATCGGCGCGGCCTCGATTTGCAGGCCCTTGTAGGTTACCGGATCCGCCGTTTTTTGCGCATCGACGCCGGCGCCGCTGAAGATTGATTTGAACAGATTCCCGAGCCCCATGTGCACGCTCCGTAGGACGATACCGCGATCATAACAGAACCCGGCAGGATAACTCACCTGTCGCGAGGCCGGACGTGACGCGGAATGCGGGTTTCACGGCCGTCATGGTGCTTGCCCATTTGCGTGCCCGGGTGATCAACCATCCTCGACCGGGTCGCCCTCGTCGAAGTCGAAAACCGTTACCCGGTGGACTTCTGATTCGATTTGCCCGTCGCGATGCAGCCTCAGGCTGCGGTATCCGGGAGGAATGGTGTCGAGGCAAAACGCCTCGGCGCCCGGTTTGAACTGGACGCAGGTGGAAGGTGTCGACATCCACTCGATGCCATCGCTTTGGAGGCGAAATGCCTGGTGCACATGGCCCCAGATTACCCCGCGAACGTTGGCATGCGTGGCGATTCGCGCACGCAACTCGGCGGCGTTGCGCAGGCCGATCTGGTCGATCCAGCGGCTGTCCATATCGATCGGCTGGTGGTGCAGGCAGACCAGCGCATGCTCATCGGGATACTCGGCGAGGCAGGCGTCCAGATAATCGAGCTGGTCGGAGGATACCAGCCCGTGGGTCTGATGCGGCAGGGTCGAATCGAGCAGCACGATTTGCCAGCGGGCCATCAGCACCCGTTTTGCCGTGGACAGCGTCTTCGACTCGAGCAGTTTCGCCATCGCGCCGGGATCGTCGTGATTGCCCGGAATCCATACCGCGGGTTTGCCGAGATCATCCAGCCGTTGCGCGAGGTAGCGATACGAGTCGGCGGATCCGTCCTGCGACAGGTCACCGGTGGCGAGCAGCAGGTCAGCGTCGCCATCGCGCTGCCGGATCAATTCGATCACCGCGCGCAGCGAGGCGCGTGTATCCATGCCGCGCAGGCGTCCCCCGGCGCTGGCGAAGATATGACAATCCGTCAGCTGCACGATGCGCGCCGCCCCGGCGGAAGTTGACTCGATGGTGAGAGATTGATGCAAATGCAGATCCGGTGTGCGTGTACCCTGGTTTAACTGTTCGATTGCACGAGATGCGCGAATTCATCCCTGGTCGCGGGTCGTTCGTAGCGGCCGAGCGCAAGATCGTAGCGTTGCAATCTTACCGCTCGGCTTGCCGCGGGTAAAACGGTGCGGGGGCCAGGGTGGGTGAATTCGTTCTGACAAGCGTGCCGCGAGCGTCTAAACTTGCCGGCTAATGGCAGAGAGGAACTCTTACGCGATGCTTAGAATCGTTGCCGCCGCCGCTATCCTGTTGGCCCTGGGCGGCTGCGCCAGCCTGGTCAGTTCGGCCACGTCGCGCATGGCGGACAAC
>JBFGQE010000122.1:0-7772 GCA_041564355.1 Gammaproteobacteria bacterium
CACGGTCAGCGCGGCCGCAGCGCCTTCGTTGTGTGCGGCGGTCGTCGTCCTGACGTTGGCCCGGGTCGCGGTGTTCATGCCGATGTAGCCGGCGCTGCCAGAGGCGAGCGCGCCGAGCAGGAAGCAGAACGCGGTGGCGCCGTCGAGAAAGATCCACAGCAGGACCAGCAGGATGCCGGCAAACACAACCAGCATCTTGTACTCGCGCTTCATGAAAACCATCGCGCCGAGATGAATTTGATTGCCGATCGCGACGACCTTGCCTTCGCCTTCCGGATACGCCTTGACCGCGGCAAAAACCTTGTAGGCAGCGAAAAGTCCGAATGCGCCGATGATGGGCGGCAACAGGTTGACTAGCTCCATACTATTTCCCCAATTATGAGCAGATTGTTTTTCATTAAGATGCCCCGGTTATCCCGGGGCATTAAAAAATCGCGTGCATGATAATGGTTTTTCCGGGAGGAATGAAATTTCTTTACCGTATTTCTGTAGTATTTCGGCTCTTTTTTGCTATTTTTTCTGCTATTGTCCGCACATCCGCCGGTGATCAGGAATACCAGGGGCCAAATCCGTTTCAATGTCGAAGCGCGAGCAGTTAAAAGACGATTATCTGGAAAACCGATTGATACGGCGCCGCCTGGTACTGGCCGCCGTGTTTGCGGCGATTTTGCTTGGCCTCGTGCTTGGCAGGCTCTACCAGTTACAGGTCGTCGAATACGAGCATTTCACGACCCTGTCCGACAGCAACCGCGTCCGCATCAAGGCGCTGCCGCCGACGCGTGGCCTGATCTTCGACCGCAACGGCGTGGTGATGGCCAACAACCTGCCTGCCTATCGCCTCGAAATCGTGCTCGAACAGGTCAGCGACCTCGAGCAGACCCTGCTCGCGCTGAAGCAATTCGTCGACTACGACGATCTCGACCTGAACCGCTTCAACCAGGCCGCAAGCCGCCGGCGACCCTTCGAGAGCGTCCCGCTGCGCCTCAATCTGAGTGATGCCGAAGTCGCGAGACTCGCGGTCAACCTGCACCAGTTCGAGGGCGTCGAGATCAATGCCCGCCTGACGCGCCACTACCCGCAGGGCGCGCACGCGGTACACGCGCTCGGATATGTCGGACGTATCGACGGCAAGGATCTCGGCGAGGTGAACGAGGTCGACTACGCCGGCACCACGCACATCGGCAAGCTCGGACTGGAAAAGTTTTACGAGCACGAGCTGCATGGCTCGGTTGGCGTGCAGCAGGTTGAAGTCAACGCCAAGGGCAGGACCCTGCGCGTGCTGACCGAGGCGCCGCCGGTTCCGGGCAATAATTTGCACCTGACGATCGACTCGAAGCTGCAGATGGTTGCCGAGCAGGCCTTCGGCGACAGTTCCGGCGCGGCGGTCGCGATCGATCCGAATAATGGCGAAATCCTGGCGCTGGTATCGATGCCGATTTTCAACCCGAATCTTTTCGTCAACGGAATCAGCTACGATCGCTACAACAAGCTGCGCGATTCGCCGCGTCGGCCGTTGTTCAACCGCGCGCTTTCCGGTCAATATCCTCCGGGCTCCACGACCAAGCCCTTTTACGGCCTCGCCGGGCTCGAGATAAACACGACCAGGGCCGACCAGGAAACCTGGTGCGGCGGGCATTACCAGTTGCCCAACGAAGAACGCAAATACCGCGACTGGAAAAAGGAAGGCCACGGATTGATGAACCTGGCCAACGCGATTATCCAGTCCTGCGATGTGTACTTTTACGATCTCGCCTACCGCATGGGAATCGATCGCATGGCGGCTTTCATGGAGCAGTTCGGTTTCGGTACCCGGACCGGGGTCGACAGCACCGGCGAACGCAGCGGGCTGTTACCCTCGCGTGAATGGAAAAAACGCACCGAGGGCATGCCGTGGTTTCCGGGCGAAACCCTGATTACCGGTATCGGCCAGGGCGCGTTGCTGGTAACGCCGTTGCAGCTGGCCAATTCCACTGCGGCGTTTTCGCGCAAGGGCGAACGGTTTCGTCCGCGACTGGTCAGCGCGGTGGAAAAGGTGCAGAGCAACAATCGTATCGAGTTTTCTCCGCAGGTCGCGGGACGCTACGAGATACTGCGCGAGGCCAACTGGAATCACGTGCACCGGGCGATGGTCAATGTCGTGCATGGACTGCGCGGAACCGCGTACCGGATTAGCCAGGACCTGCAGTACAAGGTCGCGGGCAAAACCGGCACCGCGCAGGTCTTCGGCGTCGCCCAGGACGAGGAATATGACGAGGAGACGGTCGCCGACGCGTTGCGCGATCACGCGCTGTTCATCAGTTACGCGCCGGCCGACAAACCGCGAATTGCGGTTGCCGTGATTGTCGAAAACGGCGGCCACGGCAGCTCGGTGGCGGCGCCGATTGCGCGCCGTATCATGGACGCCTACCTGTTGGACCAATCATGAACCAGGCAATCGGAGTCGAATCGATCTCGCTGACGCGGCGCGCGCTTGACGCGCTGCGCCTGGACCCGGTGCTGTTGTCCTTGATCACCATGCTGGCGCTGTTTGGCTGCATGGTGCTGTACAGTGCAAGCGGGTCCGACGACGCCGCGGTCATCCGCCAGGGCACGCGCCTCGTGGTGGCATTAATGCTGCTGGTCGCGGCCGCCAACGTTCCGCTGCGGATGTTGCGTAAAATGTCGATCTGGCTCTACCTCGGCGGGGTTGCGCTGCTGGTCGCGGTGATGTATTTCGGCGAAGTGGGCAAGGGCGCGCAACGCTGGCTGGATCTCGGCATAATACGGTTCCAGCCGTCCGAGATACTGAAACTGGCGGTGCCGATGATCGTCGCGGCTTACCTGGCCAACCGCGTGCTGCCGGTCGGCTGGAAGGAACTGCTGGTGTCGTCGATCCTGGTGCTTATCCCGGTATTATTGATCGCGCGCCAGCCCGATCTTGGCACCGCGATCCTGGTGGGTAGCGCGGGTTTCTTCGTCCTCTTCCTGGCCGGCGTGCGCTGGCGCGTCATGATCAGCCTCGGCGTGTTGCTCTCGCTGATGGCGCCGCTGCTGTGGAAGTTTGCGCTGCACGACTACCAGCGCAACCGCATTCTGACCCTGCTGAACCCGGAGAGCGACCCGCTTGGATCCGGGTATCACATCATCCAGTCCAAAATCGCGATCGGCTCGGGCGGGGTATATGGCAAGGGCTGGCTGAACGGGACCCAGTCGCAGCTCGACTTTATCCCGGAACGCTCCACCGATTTCATCTTTTCGGTATTTGGCGAAGAGTTCGGATTTTTCGGCAGCGTCGTGTTGATACTGATTTATCTCGCGATAATTTACCGCGGGCTGTATATTGCCGCGCATTCCACGGAAAACTTCGGTCGACTGCTGGCCGGTGCACTAAGCCTGACATTTTTTGTCTACCTGTTTGTCAACACCGGTATGGTCGCGGGGATTCTACCCGTGGTAGGTGTGCCGCTGCCGCTAATCAGTTACGGTGGTACTTCGATGGTAACCCTGATGGTGGGGTTTGGTTTGATCATGTCGATTCGATCGGCAAAGCGATTTTTGGTTTGATGAAGAAAATACTCCTTACTGCCGGGATACTGTTGGCCGGACCCGTTCTGGGGGTGGAAATCCCGTCGGGTGACTACCAGGGGCGCGCGGATGTCGGCGCGTTCGTAAAACGCATGGCGGCCGAAACGGATTATACCGAGCAGGAACTCGTCGAACTATTTTCTGGGGTCGAAAAGCAGGAGCACCTGTTCGAAAAACTCGACCGCCCGGCGGAGAAGGAACTCGACTGGTACCAGTATCGGGCCATCTTCATCAAGCCCAGGCGCGTCGAGCAGGGGGTCGAGTTCTGGCGCAAGCACCGCCAGTTGCTCGATGAGGTTAGTGCCAAGACCGGCGTACCCCCCGAGATCATTGTCGCGATTATCGGCGTGGAAACCTTTTACGGGACCTACCGCGGCAAAGACCCGGTCTTCGACAGCCTGGTGACGCTGGCCTTCGACTACCCGCGCCGGGCCAAATTTTTTGCCCGGGAACTCGAGCAATTTTTATTGCTCGCGCGCGAACAGGGTTTCGACCCGCGGGCGCTGCGCGGCTCCTACGCGGGTGCGATGGGGATGCCGCAGTTTATCGCGTCGAGCTATCGCAACTACGCGATCGATTTCGATGCCGACGGCCAGATCAACCTGTTCGACAGCATCGCCGATATCACCGGCAGCGTGGCGAATTATTTCGTCAAGCACGGCTGGCAGCGCGACGGCCGCGTCGCGCGGCCGCTGGTTGCGGTCGAGGACCACTCCATCGATCAACTCCGGCCCGGGGTCAAGCCCGAGTATCGCTGGGCCGAACTGAAGCAAAAGGGGCTGGTTTCGAAGTTCGATATCTCGGAGCAAACGCCGGTGGCCCTGATTCGGCTGCAGCAGCGCGACCACGCCGAGTACTGGGCCGGGTTCCAGAATTTTTACGTGATCACGCGCTACAATCACAGCGAGCTCTACGCGATGGCGGTTTACCAGCTGGCCAAGCTGATCAGTCACCAGTTCAAGAAGGCGGCATGAGCCTGCGCTGCGCCCTCGCTTTGACCTGCCTGCTCGGCCTCGGCGGCTGCACCTTCGGCGTGCCGATCGGTGAGCGGGGACAGGCCGGCCCGTCCTCGTCACCCGGATCCGGCCAGGGCAACCCGTCGTCCTATGTCGTGTTTGGCCAGCGCTACCATGTCATGGACAGCTCCGCGGGATTCAAGCAGCGCGGCATCGCCTCCTGGTACGGCACCAAGTTTCACGGGCGGCGCACCTCCAGCGGAGAGATCTACAACATGCACGCGATGACCGCGGCGCATAAAACCCTGCCCATCCCGGTTCACGTCCACGTCAGAAACCTGGACAACGGGCGGACCGCGGTGGTCAGGGTCAATGATCGGGGGCCGTTCATCCCGGGCCGAATCATCGATCTATCCTTCGCCGCGGCAAAAAAACTCGGCGTTACGCTGCCGGGCACCGCGAACGTCGAAATTACCGTGGTCGAACCGGGTCAAACCAGCCCGACCCAGGTCGTACGCGCCGTGCCGCTCGCCGACCCGCTGGAAAAGGAAATTCCGCTGTTCGTGCAAATGGGCTCGTTCTCCAACCCGCTGAACGCGAATAACCTGATGCAAAACCTGATCGCGGCCAACGAGTCCGCGGTCAGAATATCGCGCCTCGACACCGACCAGGGACCCTTTTACCGGGTGCAGGTCGGTCCGCTGTTCGACATTGACGAGGCTAACGCCATTATGCAGCGCCTGCGCGACAAGGGCTTCGACGCCGCGCGCATCGTCGTCGACGAGACCGAATAAGGCTTGAGAGGGACTGTTCGGATCGCTACAATCGCGCCCTTTCAGGGTCCAGTCTCCAGGTCACGATGAAATTCCTTGCAATCATTCTCGGCATTATCGCCTCGCTGTGCGCTTTCACCGTGTCGGGTGCCGCCAAGCCGATCCCGGACCCGCCCGCGCTGCGGGCAAGCAGTTACTTCCTGGTTGATTTCGATTCTGGCATGGTGCTCGCCGAAAAGGACCCGGACAAGCACATCGAGCCGGCCAGCATTACCAAGCTGATGACCGCCTACCTCGTGGACAAGGCCATCGCCGAGGGCGATATCAGCCTGACCGAAATGGTGACTATCAGCGAGAAGGCGTGGCGCATGAAAGGCTCGAAGATGTTTGTCGAAGTGGGCAAGCAGGTTTCGGTCGAGGACTTGCTCAAGGGACTAATCATCCAGTCGGGCAACGATGCCAGCGTCGCGCTGGCCGAGCATATTGCCGGTTCCGAGTCGGCCTTTGCCGGGTACATGAACCACCAGGCACAGCTGCTCGGCATGACCAACACGAATTACGTCAACGCCACCGGGTGGCCCGACGAGAACCATTACAGCAGCGCGCGTGACATCGCGACGCTGACCCGCGCGGTGATCCGCGAGTTTCCCGAGTCATACCGGCTGTACAAGGAGCGCGAGTACACCTTCAACAAGATTCGCCAGTTCAACCGCAACCGCTTGTTGTGGCGCGACGAAACCGTCGACGGCGTCAAGACCGGGCACACCGAGAGCGCCGGTTATTGCCTGGTTGCGTCCGCCCTGCGCGGCGACATGCGCCTGATTTCGGTGGTGATCGGCGAGGATTCGGACAAGGCGCGCACGCAAAGCAGCCAGGCTTTGCTCAACTATGGGTTCCGCTTTTTCGAAACGCATCGGCTCTACCAGGCGGGAGAAGCGCTGAAGACGGCTCGCGTCTGGTACGGCGCGCAGGAACAGGTATCCATGGGCGTGAGCCGCGATATTCATATCACGATTCCGCGCGGGCGTTACCGTGAACTCGACGCGTCGATGGAAATCGATAGCGAAATCTCCGCGCCGATCCAGCGCGGGCAGCAACTCGGTGAAATCAGCATCAAGCTCGACGACGAGGCGATCATCAGCGAACCGATCGTATCGCTGCAGCAAATCGCAGAGGGCAGCCTGTTCGTGCGCGCGATGGACAGTATCAAGTTAATGTTTCGCTGATGTCCGAGCTGCCATCGCGAGAGGACTCGGGGCTTGCCCTGATCGACTACCCGAGCCGCTTTCCGCTCAAGGTCTTCGGCAACCGGACACCCGAGTTCGAAACCATCGTGCTCGATCTCGTGCGCGCGCGCTGTCCGCAGGCCGAGCACATCGAGGTGAGCCGGCGTCAAAGCAGGGGTGGCAAGTACCTCGCACTGACGCTTACCTTTACCGTCTACAGCCAGCAACAGCTCGAGGAAATCTACCAGGACCTGTACGACTGCGAGCATGTCGTCATGTCACTGTAACCGCGATTAAGATTCGCTCGCGGCCGGCGGTAGGCTAAACTATGCGCATGCCCGCCAACCCCGAACCACTGCAGTCCAAGCCTTCCGGCTCCGCTCTTTCCGCGCCGGAGCAGGTCGAAATCAGGCATCTGGGCCGCAGCGACTATGTCGAATGCTGGACCTGGATGAAGGAGTTCACCCATCAGCGCGACGCGGCGGCGACCGATCAGCTCTGGATCACCGAGCATGCGCCGGTATTTACCCAGGGGCTGAACGGACGCGCCGAGCACTTGCTCGATCCTGGTGACATCCCGGTGGTGCAAATCGATCGTGGCGGGCAGGTAACCTACCATGGACCCGGCCAGCTCGTGCTGTATTGCCTGCTCGACCTGCCGCGCCTCGGAATCGGTGTCAAGGGTTTGGTGGGTCATCTCGAAAGGGCGATCATCGAACTGCTCGATGGTTACGCGATTCCCGCGCAAACCCGACCCGGCGCGCCGGGGGTTTACGTCGGCGAGGCCAAGATCGCCGCGCTGGGTTTGCGCATCCGAAAAGGATGTTGCTATCATGGCCTGAGCCTGAACGTCGACATGGACCTCGAACCCTTCACGCGAATCAATCCCTGCGGTTACTCGGGCCTGGCGGTAACCCAGCTGCGTGATTTCGGAATCGGCGTCGACGTCGATCGGGCCGGAATAGAGCTGGCCGATATATTGGTGAGGAACCTCAGTGAAAAAAAATCAGGTAGTACAGGGCGTTAAGCTCAAGGGTGCGGACAAGGTTGCGCGCATCCCGATCAAGGTCGTGCCGTCGAAGTCGGTCGCGCGTAAACCGCCGTGGATTCGCGCCAAGGCGCCCATCGGCAACCGGGTCAAACAGCTCAAGCAAAAACTACGCGCGAACAGCCTGTACACCGTTTGCGAGGAAGCTTCCTGCCCGAACCTCGGCGAGTGTTTTTCCAAGGGCACTGCAACCTTCATGATCATG
>JBFGQE010000123.1:0-7745 GCA_041564355.1 Gammaproteobacteria bacterium
CCCGGCTCGCGGCGCCGACACTACCTGGTGCACCTGCCCCGCGGCAAGCATAGCGTTCGCCCGCGCCCGCTGGTGCTGGTCCTGCACGGTTGCCGTCAGGATCACCGCGATATCGAGCAGATAACCGGCTTCAACCAGCTCGCCGACCGCCACCGCTTTCTCGTCGCCTACCCATTCGTGACCAGCTATAGCGGACTGCGCAATCGCAATTGCTGGGGCTGGTGGTTCGACCGCGAAATACATGCCGGCGCCGGCGAAGTCGAAGACCTGTGGCAAATCGTCGAGGAAATCCGGCAACATTACGCGGTCGACGAGCGCCGCATTCACGTCACCGGCCTGTCGTCCGGTGCCGGTATGGCGGTCGCGATGATGGTCGCGCACGCGGACAAGATCGCGTCCGGCGCGGCCGTGGCCGGGTTGCCCTACGCGGAGCGCGCCGACGCGGTGCGCCACGCATTCAACGATAACCCGCGCAACCGGCCCGTGGTCTCGATCGTATCCGAGATGCAGGCCGAAATGGGTGATCGGGCGCGCGCGGTGCCGTTGCAGATCGTGCACTCGCACGACGACGACAAGGTCGATATTCAATCGGCGATCGTGCTGCGCGACAGCTGGGCGCACTGCTTCGATGTCGATCTGCGCAGTCCGTACAAGGTCATCAGCGGGGCGCGCGGTGCTGTTTCCTGGGAACATAGCCGTTACCGCAAGGACCGTGGCGAATCGATCATCGAAACCCTGTTTCTCGAGGGCCCGGGGCACGGCTGGTACGGCGGCAATCCCGGAGAATTCAGTTTTCCCGAGGCACCGGATATCAAGCAAAACATCTGGAAGTTCTTTCGCGCGCATCCGCTATAGGACGGCGGCGTTACTGCTTGTGTTTGTATTTCGCTTTTTCCGGGAAAATCTTGCGCACGCCGCCCTGCGGGTCTTCCTGGTCACCATCGCGGCGCGGAATCAGGTGGATATGTGCATGGAACACCGATTGCCCGGCGCTCTTCCAGCAGTTTGCGCCGATATTGAATCCGGAAACGTCGGGGTCTTCCTGCTGCAGGCGCGCTCTCGCCCGGTGCGCAAGCCGGCTGGTCGCCACAATCTCGGCCTCGTTCATGTCGAAATAAGTCTCGGCGTGGCGCCTGGGAATGATCAGGCAATGGCCCTCGGTCACCGGGTAACTGTCGCGCAGCGTCAATCCCAATTCGTTTTCGTCGATAATTTCGAAGCGATCCGGGTGCAGCTCGCAGAGGATACAATCCTCGATACGATGTGAACCGCTGACGGTAGGTTCGCCGTTATAATCCTCCACGGTGACTTCGAGGTGCTGCAGGCAGCGCAGGACCAGCGCCTCGCGCTGCTCCTTGCTCAGGCTTTCGTCCCCTTGCGAACGCTCGTCGATCAATTCGATCAGTGTCTCGTAAAGGCTGGATTCCATGATATTTGTTTCCCGAGCGGCCGAGCCGCGACAGTTTCAGGTCCGATGCGGGCAACCGGCCAGCAAGGGCTGCCGCTACCCGAGAACGCATACTAGGTTACCGCGGCGAACAGGGTCAAACCGTAATACTTATGGTGGCATGGGAAAAAGTTATCACCGCAGGTCGACATCGGGTAGTCCTGCGGCCCTAGCCGGTGCTCCACGCCCGTGGCCGTTTCATTCCCGCGATCTTGCAGGTCTGCTGCACGTAGCCGTAGGGAAACAGCTCGAACAGGCGCGCCCTGGCCTGATTCGGATCGAGACCGCTCGTTTCCGCGAAGTACCGGATCGCGTGACGACTGTCGGGAGCGACCTGGTGCTCGGCATAGAACTCACGCAGGAAGCGCAGCAGAACCCAGTGCTCATCGCCGAGCTCGATATCTTCCTCGCGCGCCAGCTGCTCGGCCAGTTCCGCGGACCATTCATCGGGTTCGACCAGGTACCCTTCCTCGTCCCGCTTCGCGGTAATCGAATCCGCCATTTCGCCGATGCCTCAACCGGCGCGTCCGTCCGCCCTGGGCCGGCACAGTATCGGCGCGTACAGCACGACGAAAAGCGTAAACGCCAGCGACCACAGGATCGTGGCCAGGTTGATCCACAGCGACCAAAGCTGCGGCGCGACGACCGGGCCGAACACGCGCGACGCGGCCGCGAGAGTTAACAGCAGGTAGGCGAGCGTGGTGGCGCGTGATGCCTCCAGCGGCCGCCCGGTATGGCCCAACGATGCGCGGCTCATGACACCGAGTATCATCGTCGCCATGGCCCCGCTACCGAGGGCGTGCAACCAGCTCGTCGGCGGCAGTTGCACACCGAAGAGCCAGGCCGTTTTCAGCAGCAGCGCGACCGGGATCCAGAGGTAAGCCACATGCAGCACCCATAACAGCGCATCAGGCAGCGTATGCCGGCCCTGCCAGCGTGCAAGCTGCAACAGCAGTAACATTGCCGCCAGACCCGCCAGCAGGCCCGCGAGCCTGCCACCGGGAGCGACCAGATCGACCACGATTATCGATGCGACCAGGACCGGCACCGCGCGGTCGAGCAGGCGATGACGTGGAATACTGATTTCCATGCCCCGCTGTTTCAGCGCGGCCGAGGTGAACGCCGGGATGATCCGCCCACCGATCATGGTCAGCATGAACAGCACCACGTTGAGCCCCAGGCGCAGCGGCTCGCTCGACCCGGCACCGGCGGCATGAAACATTGCGTTGCTGGCGAACAACAGCGCGAGCAGACCGATGAAGGCAAGGTTCTTGTTTTTGCCCGCGCGCAGCAGCGCCGGTAAGATCGTCAGCGCCAGCGCCGGGATAAACGCAAGGTCGATGATCGCGACCGCGACAAGGGGTAGTCCGAGTGGCAGACTGACGACAAGTCTGCCCGCGAGCCAAAGGCCGACCAGCAACAGCAATGGCGCGCCGGCATATCCTCGTTGCCCGGTCCAGCTGGGCACGGCGGTCAGCATGAATCCGGCGATTGCCGCGGCGACAAAACCGAACAGCATTTCGTGGGCGTGCCAGAGGGACGGCGGCAAGGGTCCTCGAGGCAGATCGGCGCCGAACAACAGCGCCGCCCAGAGCGGCATCACCAGCGCCGCATAGACTCCGGCAAGCAGGAAGAACGGGCGGAACCCGTAGTTGAACAACGCAAACGATGGACGGGGTTTTCCCGCCTGCGGCGTCGTTTGTCCTGGCTCCGCAATATTATGCAATAGCCGAATCATGCGCGTCGGCACCCATTTCCCCGGGGCGTTCGAAAAACCCTGCGCCGGCATCGAGCAGGTGAAATCTCGATTGAGGATAACTTGTCCGTGAGACCCGCAAGCCTGAAACTCCGGCAGCTGGAGGTTTGACTAATTATCCACCTAATCGGGCAGAGCGCATTGACCTTTATCAAACCGCGCATGAGCTCCCGGATCCATCGACGCCGTGATCCGAGCAACGCGGGCCGGCGCGACCTAAACCGCTATACTTGCGACCATGTTTGCAACACCCGTTTTTGCATGAAACCGCGCTCGCAGTCCATTTTGCGCAGGGTGAAGACCCTCTTGCGCTGGAGTCTGCGCCTGCTGCTGCTGCTGATCCTGGTCGATATCGCTTACCTGGTTACGATTTGGCCGGACTGGGAGCGTTACGCCAGCGGTCCGCTGCAGCGCTCCAGTTTTATCGAGATTTACGAAGAACGGCGTCAGCAACGGCGCGATTGGCCCCGGCTGCGCTGGAACCCGGTACCGGTCCAGACGATTCCGCGTGACATGCGCCGGGCCGCGGTGCTGGCGGAAGACTCGCGCTTCTACGACCATGGCGGCATCGATTTCGAAGCGCTCAGGGAAGCGATGCAGTACAACCTGTCGCAGAAACGTTTCGCCTACGGTGGCAGCACGATTTCGCAGCAGACCGCGAAGAATCTGTTCCTCAACGCATCGCGCGATCCGTTGCGCAAGTGGCACGAACTGATCCTGACCCTCGGCATGGAAGCCAATCTGTCGAAGCGTCGCATCCTCGAGTACTACCTGAACGTGGCCGAGTTCGGCCGGGGTATCTATGGCGTCGATGCGGCGGCGAGGCACTACTGGGGTATACCGGCAAATCGACTGACCCGATTACAGGCGATCGAGCTGGCGGCGACGCTGCCGGCGCCGGTGAAGAATAATCCCGCGACGCGAACGCGCTTCTTCGTAAACCGGGTGAGGAAAATCCGTGGTTATTTTTAGCCACGGTTGGGTGACCGCAGGACCGCATGCTTCCCACCTGGCTGAGAGGAATTGGGCGCGGGCCGATTGCGCTAAATGGCAGCTGCCAGGTTACGGCGAGCTCGAGGCGGGGAGTTGATCGGCTCGACCCAACAGATCACGGGCCGGATCGATGCCGATCGATCCGGCCCGCCGGGTTCGCTTCGGTTTAATTTTCGAACACGAAGTTCTTGGCCCGGGCCTGCTTCTTTACCGCGTTACCGAGCGCGTCGCCGACGCTCGGCGCCGCCGCGGCCAGCTCGCGTTTTTTCTCCGCGACGAAGGCGGCGCGTTGCTCGCCGAGTTCGTTGATCTGCTGCTGAATCAGCTTGCGCGACTCGGCCTGCTGCTGCACATACTCGACGCGTTCGCGCGGTGCAAGAGCCTGCATCGGCTCGGGCAGGTTCTCGGTCTCGATTTCCTCGAGCGCGTCCTCGTCGAACAGGCCATCCCTGAGCGCATCCACCAGGTCCCAGTTCGAGTTGCGGTAAAACGCCGAAATCTTCGACTGGGCGCGCTTGGCCAGCAGTCCCGCGGAGATCTCGCTGCTCAACGCATCCTGCTCCAGCTGGCGCTGATGCTTGTCGGCGCCGTCACTGCCGTAGGGAATGTAAGTCTGGTTCAGCTGTGCATTCAGTTCGGCGATTTTTTCATCCTGCGGGGCAACGATATGCACGACCTGACGGTTCGCGTCGATACTGAGGTAATCGCCGCCCGCCAGTTGCGCACCGTCTTGCCAGCCTTCGCTGATGCCGGCCTCGTGCGTACCGGCATAAATCGTGTTCACCGCAACACCGAATCGGCCAGCCAGCTCGATCGCGTCCTGGTAGCGCACCGGGCCCTGGGCGAAGGATTCGTTGCCGGCGATAAAAATCGTCTTGATATCGCTTTCGGAACGGCTCCACTGCAGTTCGGTCAGTGCGGTCTTGATCGCGAAGCCGCTGTATTCGTTGCCCCCATTCGTGGTGAGCGAAAAAAGGCCGGCCGATATCGCGTCGAGTTCCCGGGTGAATGAATTCAGCTTGCGCACGTATCCTTTACCCTGTGGGTTGCTGTCATTGCCGTATTCGAACAGCGCGATCTCCAGAACCGGCTGCTTGCCGTCCTGGCGCGCGCTGGAGAATTCATTCACGACCTGCCACAGCTGATTGCGCGTCTGATCGATCAGGCCGTCCATGCTGTTGCTGGTATCGAGCAGAATGGCGATCTGAATTCGCGGCCTGTCGCCCTGCTGCACGAATGTTGCCGGACGGTTAATCGCCGTGGAGTTAAAGGTCGCCGGCGTAACCGGGTTCGTCATGCCGTTGCCGGCGCTGGCGAAGTGCACTACCGGCGCAAGCGCGGCGGCAACCAGCGCGGCACGCACCGCGACCCGCAACGGGTTGGCGTTTTTCGATTTTTCAGTGGTTTGCATAATCTTATCCTCGTCTCGAGTTGAAGTTTCACAAACCATCATAGGCGTCAAGCGCAAGCCGGTGCAGGCACGAAACGGTAAACATGCGGGCTAAAAATTTACTTCGAAGTTACCTCGCAACGGTAATCGCCGGTAATTTTTCGGAATATCGTTGACGGCATGCGATCCACCCGTCGCAGAATATCTATCCCGGGCCTGGCGGCTCGGCCTCGCGGCGACCCGGGCCCTCGGGCATGGCGTCTACGGCGCGCATGCCAGCCGAGTCGAATAATTCGGGATCGGCGATAAAATCGCAGGCGAAATCGATCGAGTCATAGCCCCAGAATATCTCTCCGTCGACAACGAAACTGGGTACGCCGAATACGCCGACCGCGATCGCGTCCTCGGTATTTTGCCGCAACCGGTCCTTGATCGTGGGGTTACCAATCAACGCATCCGCATCGTCGACGCCAAGTTCTGCGATCAGATCTCGCCAGTGCGCCGGATCGTCGCTCGAGCGCCCCTCGGCCCAGATGAAACGGTACAGGCGCTGGACCAGCGCCACGTCATTCCCAAGCGCGATACACAGACGCAACAGTTTCAGGGGGTTGAACGGATGCATTGGCGGTGGCGTCAACGAGATACCCTCGCGGTCGGCGATCCAACGGACATGGCGAAAGGTGAAGCGGCGCATCGGTTCGATTTCGGCCGGGCCTTTGGTCCGCCAGTGATTCAGCAAGCCCGCGAAGAGTATCGGCTGCGCGCGCACTTCGATGTCGTCCGGCAGCCGCGAGAGACTCTCGCTGGCGAGATAGGAAAAAGGCGAAATGAAATCAAAATACCAGTCGATCTTTTTCAAACTCGGCCTCCCCCGGGTCGAAAAACTTATCATATCATCCGCGGATGCGGAATGATGCCAACCACGTGGCCGCGCCCGTTCGGCTGCGATGTTACGCTCACGCTGTTGCGTGGATGCTCAGCCATGAGCTCGCATGGTCGGCAGGCCGCATGCCCGCCGGTCCTGGTCCCTTCTCGATGGAACCCCGTTCCTGGTGCGGCTATAATCGATACAAGCCAATTCGAGATAAACCGATGAAATACTGCCAAAGATTCTGTGCCGCCGTGCTATTGAGCCTCGTCCTGTCTCCGGCCTGGGCGTCGCTCACGCCGACCATTCAGTTCTCGGCGGAGCCCGAACGTGCGCCGCTGCAAGCAAACCGGGAGGCACGACAGCGCGTTACCGAGCAGTTGATAGAGCTCGGGGTCGAGCCCGCCATGGCGGCAGAGCGGGTTCAGCAGATGACCGGTTCGGAGATAGCGAACCTTCAGAACGGGATCGCAAGCCTGCCGGCGGGCGCCGGCATCGATACGACAAATCTTCTCCTGATCATTATTATTCTGATTTTATTGCTTTAGGCGCCCGACCAGCGTGCCGAAAGCTCGGCGCGGCTACTCGCGACGGAAGTTGCGCCCATGCCCAGTCGCCTAGCTGTCCAGCACCAGTCGTTTGATCAGCGTCGTGTAACGCGAGCCGCTGTCGTCACCGTCGATCGACACCCAGACCGCGATCACGTCGAGCGGCTGCTCGAGATGGTGCTCCAACTTGAAGTCGCCTGGCTGGTCGAGTACCCAGACGTTGTGCTCGAAGATCAGGTCTGAAAGCGGGTGCTGGCGCTTTTGCCCGAGCAAATCATGGTACTGGACCGCATTCAGAAAATGGATCCGGTCGACGCCGGTTCCGTCCGGCGCAAGATCGAACAGGGTTTTGATCCATTTCGCGCTAAGCAGCCGCTGCAGCGGGCTCAGGGTTCTGTCGCCCTCGACGACGAGTCCTATCTTGAGACCGAAATCGTCACCGCCGTCACCACCCTGGGACGTCGCGTGCAGGCGAAGCAGGTCGCTGAGAGAACCTTCGACCTCGACGCGTTTAACGCGTTTGGTTTTCGGCAGCGGGTAAATGATCGGGCTCGCCGATTGGTCGACCATGACCGCCATGCCCTCGCGGACGAATTCGACCTGGTTAGCCTTGAGTCCACTGTACTCGAGCACTTGCCAGTCGCTCATCTGTTGCACCGGAAGGGCGAAGGCGCCCGCCATCAGCAAAGCTTTCAATTTTTCCATTATCGAGATGATTCCAGGAATTTAAAAATTATTACGCG
>JBFGQE010000124.1:0-7691 GCA_041564355.1 Gammaproteobacteria bacterium
CCGCCGGCGGCGGGAACACTGGCTGAAGTTTCACCGCGTGGAGATCCCCGATGAATTGATCGACAAGGCAGTGGAGTGGTCCGAGGCGCACATCGCTCATCGCAAACTGCCGGACAAGGCGATCGATCTGCTGGACGAAAGCTGCGCTCACGTCCGCGCGTTTCAAAAGGGCGACCAGGAGCAAACGGTCAAGTTGGAACTGAGCGTTCTGCGGAAGGTCTTGATGGAGTGGACAGGCGCTTCCGGCCAGACGATCGACATGGCGGCGCTGAACAAAGACGACAAGCGATCGCTGGAGCAGGTGATCCGCGTCATGAATACGACTTTCGCAGACATCCAACAAGGTAAAACCTGATGACTGACCTACTGACCCATGCCGAGTATCGCGCGATCGCGAAGGACCTGAACCTGCCGTGCAACGCTTTTATCGACGGTAAATTCCAGGCGTCGCGCTCGAACAAGACTTTTGCCTCGATCAACCCTGCCACTGGCAAGACCCTGGCCGATATCGCCGCGTGTAACGCGAAAGACGTCGACCACGCCGTGAACAAGGCGCGCGAAGCCTTCGATGACGGGCGCTGGAGCCGCCTGCACCCGTCCGAGCGCAAGGAAGCCCTGATTCGGCTCACCAAGCTGATGCGGCGCAATCGCCACGAACTGGCGGTCATGGAAAGCATCGATTCGGGCAAGGCCGTGCGCGATTGCGCGACCATCGACCTGCCCGAGACCATCCATTGCCTGCTCTGGCACGCCGAGGCGATCGACAAGATTTACGACCAGACCGCGCCGGTTGGCGACGACGCGATCGCGTTGATCGTGCGCGAACCGGTGGGCGTGGTCGGCTGCGTGCTGCCATGGAACTTTCCGCTGCTGATGCTGGCCTGGAAAATCGGCCCAGCGCTCGCCGCCGGTAACTCGGTCATCGTCAAGCCGGCCGAGCAGACCAGCCTGACCGCGCTGCGCGTCGCCGAGCTCGCGCTCGAGGCCGGGTTGCCGCGCGGCGTGCTGAACGTGATTCCGGGAATGGGCCCGGAGGTTGGCGAGCCGATGGGGCGGCACCCGGGCATCGACATGATATCGTTCACCGGGTCGACCGAAACCGGGCGCCGATTCCTGCAGTACTCGGCCGAATCGAACCTGAAGAAGATCGTGCTCGAGTGCGGCGGCAAGAACCCGGCGGTGGTGCTCGCCGACGCCGAGGACCTGGATCTCGTCGCCGAGCACGTGGTTAACGGCGCCTTCTGGAACATGGGCGAAAACTGCTCGGCGAGCTCCCGCCTGATCGTGCACGAAGCAGTCAAGGACGAATTGATGAAACGCATCGTCGCGCGCACACGCGACTGGAAGACCGGCGACCCGCTGGATCCGCGCCACCACCTCGGCGCGCTGATCGACAAGGCGCATTTCAAGAAGGTTTCGTCTTACCTGAAAAACCGCAAGGCGATCGTCGGCGGTAATACCGACAAGGGATGTTACGTTATGCCGACCGTGATCGACGGGGTCAGGGCGCGCGACAAGCTCGCGCGCGAGGAAATCTTCGGCCCGGTGCTTTCGGTGATTACCGTGCGTTCGACCGATGAAGCCATCGCGATCGCCAACGACAGCGATTACGGCCTGGCCGCGAGCGTGTTCAGCGCCAACGGCAAGCAGGCACTGCGCGCCGCGCGCGAAATCCGAGCCGGCACGGTCACGATCAATTGTTACGGCGAGGGCGATATCACGACCCCGTTCGGCGGCTACAAGCAGTCCGGTTTCGGCGGCCGCGACAATTCGCTGCACGCGCACGACCAGTACACCGAGCTGAAGACCATCTGGATCGATCTCGGCGACCGCGTCGCCGAGGACGCCGTCGACTGAAGCCGTGATCGAAGTCGAACAGAAACCGGCCGATCTCGGCGAGAGCGGCTGGTGCGCGATCCTGCCGCCACGGTCCGCGCGACCCCCGCTCGAGGACGACACGCAGTGCGATTACCTGGTGGTCGGTGCCGGGGTTGCCGGGCTTTCAGCGGCGCGCCGACTGCGCCAGCTCGAAGCCGACGCCGATATCGCTATCGTCGACGCGCGTGAAGTCGCGCAGGGTCCGGCCGGGCGCAACTCCGGGTTCATGATCGACCTGCCGCACGCGCTCGCCAGCGGCGGCTACGCCGGCGAAAACAGCCGCGATCTGCGCAATATTCGGATGAATCGCGCCGCCATCGCGTTCGCCGCGGAGATCGCGCGGGAGTTCGATTTGCCGGTCGAGGCTTTCGATTCCTGCGGCAAGGTCAACGCGGCCGCAAGCGCCGGCGGAGCACGGCATAACCGCGGCTACGCCCGGCATCTCGACCAGTTGAACGAACCCTACTCGATGCTCGACGCCCGTCAGATGCAGGAATTATGCGGAACCGATTACTACCGCGGCGGCATGCTCACGCCGGGTACCGCGGTGTTGCAGCCGGCGATGTACTTTCGCCGTCTGGCCGACGCGCTGGTCGAAAGGCAGGGCTGCCGGCTTTACGAAAATTCGGCCATCGTCTCGCTGCAGCGACATGGCGACGGCTGGCGGGTCTGCACGGTGCGGGGCTCGGTCGTCGCCAGCCGCGTGATTCTCGCGGTCAACGGCCTGATCGAGTCATTCGGCTTCTACCGCCGGCGCCTGCTGCACATCAACCTGTACGCGTCGATGACGCGCGCGCTCGACGACGCGGAGATCAAGCGCCTGGGCGGCGCCTCGCGCTGGGGACTGACGCCGTCCGATCCGATCGGGTCGACCGTGCGCCGTATCGATGGCACCGGCGGAACGCGTATCGTGATTCGCAATCGCTGCACCTACGAGGCGAACCTGTGCCCGCCGGCGAACCGGCTGGACGCGGTGGCACGCGATCATGATCGAACGTTTGCCGCGCGGTTTCCGATGCTCAAAGAAGTGCCGATGGAATACCGCTGGTCGGGACGGCTGTGCCTGAGCCGCAACGATGCCTGGGCGCTCGGACAACTCGACGACGGGCTCTACAGTGCTTGTTGCCAGAACGGGCTCGGCCTGACGCGCGGAACCATTGCCGGCATTATCAGCGCGGAAATGGCAAGCGACGCTGTCACGCAAAGCCTGGTGCCGGAATATCGCGACGAGGCGCCGCCGCAAAAGCTGTTTCCGGAGCCCTTCATGACGCTCGGTGCTCGCGGCGTGATTCGCTTCAAGGAATGGCGCGCCGGCGCGGAGTTGTAGGTTTGCTGGCATTCCTCGACGGGGCCGCGAGATAACGCTTAGAAACAAAGGGGTCTGACCCTTTTTAATCCATGCCTAAGATGACGATGCGGGGGGACGCCCGGCAGGGCAGGTCGCGCTAAACCTTGTTGCCCATCGTGAACTTGGTGCCGGGCGGTGGCTTGGCGCCCATTTTCTGCCCGCGCAGGCTCAGGATACGATGCTGATCGAGCAGTAGCTGGTAAAGAAACATCAGCTCGTCCTGCGCTTCGATCGGAAAGCCTGCGCGTCGCTTGCCGCCCTCGACCAGGATCAATTCCTCGAGATATTTTTTGCCCTCGGAATAGCGCCACAGCCCGGTGATGGTCTTGACCACGCGCGGAAAAGACTCGATCGCGGCGGGTTCGCCGGCACGCTTGCGCTTGAGCATTTCGCTTTTGCGAAATAACTGTTGCGCGAGCGCGGGGTTAATGACGCGATTATCTACTGCCATTTTTGTTGGAACGCCCGAATTTGTGTGTTATCACGTGATATGGTGTTACAAAGCCTATGCTTCAATACGAATCGGCCAAATCTGCGATGGAAAAAGTATATCTTGAATGATATCAAATTCAAACCTTGGGAACCGGCCTGTTTTAATAGTAGCAAAAAACTTTAAAAAAACACTATAAGACATTGAAAAATATTAATATTCGAATTTTAGTTCTGGGCCGTGCAAGATCCTGATCGCATTTTTAACCCGAATTCGCCGGAAATGCCGCCGGTTCGATGAAACCGTCGCAAAAATATGCCGCCCTGATGCAGCAACCCGGGTTCGTCGTCGATCCGGCGCAGCAGGAATCGGCCTTATTGCTCGACGACCTGTACGAGCGACTCGTCGATGCCGAGCCGGTAATCTGGTGGCAGCGCGTATTTTCACCCCGCGGTACTTACCATCCGCTTCGCGGACTTTACTTCTGGGGCGGCGTCGGTCGCGGCAAGACGCTGCTAATGGACATTTTTTACCAGGCGTTGCCGGATTCGATCGCGCGCGAGCGCACGCATTTTCACAGCTTTATGAATCGCGTGCACGCTCAATTACGCGAACTCGACGATATCGAGCATCCGCTGCGCAAGGTGGCGAGCGATATTGCCGCCGGGACCCAGGTTTTGTGCCTCGACGAGTTCGTCGTCATCGATATCGCCGATGCGATGATCGTCGCCGGCCTGCTGCAGTCCCTGTTCGCCGAGGGCGTCGTGCTCGTGACCACGTCGAATGCGGCGCCGGATCAGCTCTACCGGGACGGCTTGCAGCGTGCCCGCTTTCTGCCCGCGATCGATATGCTGCAGCGTCATTGCGAAGTGGTCGAGCTGGACGGGCAGGAGGATTATCGCCTGCGCTCGCTGCGCCAGACCGATTTGTACCAGGTACCGCACAACGCGGATACCGATGCCGCGATTCGCCGCTACCTCGACGAACACGTCACGCCGCTGCAGTTGGAGCAACGCCAGCTGACGATCAACGGTCGCCCGTTGCAACCCCGGTTTTGCGCCGAGGACACGGTCTGGTTCGATTTCGCCGAACTCTGTGAAACCGCGCGCAGCCAGGACGATTACCTCGAGCTGGCGCGCTTTTTCAACACCCTGATCCTGACCGACATCCGCCAGTTATCCGTCGCGGACGACGACGTGGCGCGGCGCTTCGTGCTGTTGATCGACGTGCTTTATGACCACCACGTCAATCTGATCTGCAGCGCCGCGGTAAACCCGGAGCAAATCTACCAGGGCAAGCGCCTCGCCTTCGAATTCGAGCGCACCGCGAGTCGTCTGGTCGAAATGCAGTCGCCGCAATACCTGGCCAAGGCGCACACCCTGGACTAGCGCGACCAGCGAAACGCCGCGTACAGGCCGGCATGGTCGGACAGGCGATAATTGATCCGGCCGAAGGCGATGCGCTCCAGCTTCGCGGCGAAGGCCTGGTTAACGAACAGGTAATCGAGTTGCTGTTTTTGCCGGCGAAAAATATACGAGTAGCGTTTTTCCGCCGGAATCTGCGCCGACAGGTCGACCAGATCGGGTTCGACGAGGTCGCGGCCGGGCAGGCGCGCACGCGAGTTATCCGGGTTACCACGAATAATGCCGGCCACGTCGACATGTTCGTCGCCCGGCGTGAGCGCGTTGAAATCGCCGAGCAGCAGCAGCGAAGCAGGGCTCGTGGCATGCTGCGTTCGATTTGCCCAGGCGGCGACGGCCTCGGCCTGGCGCAGGCGCTTGCGCGCGACCCGCGTGCGTCGCCGGTTGTCGTCGAGGCCGCGCATCGAGCGCAGGTGCAGGTTCAGCAGGAGCAGGCAGGTTCCGACACGGCAGGCCTCGAGGTAGAGCGGCGGACGTGAAAACAGCGGTTGCGCATCGGGGCCGAAAATCTCGTCGCGGAACAGCTGATCGACTTTCCTGATGTCGACGCGGTAGCGCACCAGGTAACCCAGATTAATCCCGGAGACATCGTGACCCGGCAGCAGTACGCCGCGGTAGCGGGTGCCGTAGCGCCGCTCGATTTCATCTGCTATGGCGCGCAACACGTTCAGGTTTTCGACTTCCTGCAGCGCGATAACGTCGGGCAGGTAATAGTTTTCGGCGAAAGCTTTAGCCGCGATGCGCACGCGCGACTGAAAGCGATTGCTGGATAAAACTTTTTCCCGGTTACCGTCGTCGACGTCGTCGAACAGGCGGTTCATGTTCTGACTGAGCACGCGCAGCGAATCGGCCGCAAGCGAAGTCGGCAGCAGCGCAACGCAGCAGAGCAGGATCAGGCCGATGCGCGTGGCGTCTGCAAACTCGCGCGTATCCGCTCGCTCCATAAATCGAACAATTGCGGGCTGCTTGCCGCGATCACCGAGCGCGGCTCGAGCGTCTCGCGAAAGATCGGTTCGCCGTCGAAGGTCGCGCTGCTCCCGCCGGCTTCCTGGTTCAGCAAGGTTCCGGCGCTGTAGTCCCACAGGCTTTCGCGACCGTGTAACAGCAGGTTCGCCCGGCCGGCGGCAAGCCACGCCCATTCCAGCGCGCAGGTGCCGATATTGCGTTGCGACTTATACGGTGTTTCCATCGCCAGGCTGATGCTGGTATGGTGGCCGAGACGCTTGAAGTCGACGAAGGCGATGCACTCCTCGAGCGTGGCGGGCTGCGGCGGGCGTTGCGTGCGTTTACCGTTGACCCACAGACCCTGGCCTTTCAACGCGGCGAAAAACTCGTTACGGACGGGATCGTACACCACGCCGAGGACGATTTCTCCGTTGCTGACCAGGCCGAGCGAGACCGAGAACAGCGGCATGGTCGAGTGAAAATTGGTGGTGCCGTCCACCGGATCGAGGCACCAGTAATCGTCGCCGCTCTGCATGACCACGACCTGCTCGTCGACGCTGATTTCCTCGCCGAGCATCAGCACCGACGGGTAGCGCTGCGCCAGGGCTTCGGTCAGCGATTCCTGCATCGCCAGGTCGGCCTCGGTGACGATAGAGCCATCGGACTTGTAGTCGGCAGTCGACTGGGCGAAATATACCCTCAGGCTCGAGTCCGACGCGTCACGAATGATTTGTTGCAGCGCCAGCAGGTCGTCGAACTGGTAGCTATACTGGGACAATAAAAACTCCGAAAATGGAATTAGATTTGAATCGAGTCCTGCTAAGCAGTATAAACGACAGCAATCAATTTGCCTTAACTAAAACAAGCCCAGGCTGTGAGTAAGCCCTTTTTCCTGACCCGTCAAAGCGCCAACCTGATGGAAGATTTCGTCCACGAAACGAAATCGGGTCCGGCGCTGTTCCTGCTCTACGGCGATCCGGGTGTCGGCAAGACCCGTTTACTGCAGGAATTGAAGCTGACCCGGCTCGCCGATGCGCGCGTGCACTGGGTCAATCTCGCCAGCGAGGACCAGGGCACTACCCCCGGCGATCGCAGCGCCAAGGTCGAGCGCCTGTTCGAGGATGCGAAGGATGGCGACATCGTCATCGCGGATCATTTCGAGGCGGCGCTGAAAAAAACGCGTCACCAGTTATTCGTCAGCTGGTCGAGCCAGGGCGTCGACAAGCGTATGGGCCTGATCATCGCCAGCAGCAGCGACGGCTTCAACGAGCTGCGCCAGTTGTCGGCGCAGTACCAGGTGCGTGTGCAGAGTTACCAGTTAATGCCCCTGGGCAGCGAAGAGGTCGAAGCCTTCCTCGGATTCTACCTGTTTCCGGAACACCCGATCGGCAAGCTGTCGATGCCGTCGCCGCTACGCAAGCGGGTGGCCGCCGCGCGGGGCGTCATCGGCGAGTTAATCAAGATCGCGGAAAGCGATGGTTCGCACATCTCCACGCGGCCCCTGACCGATAACGAATCGATTCGACAGGGCAGCCGCGTCATTGTCTCGGTGTTGATCCTGTTTGCGCTCGCGGTGGGTATCGGCTGGTACCTGTTCGATCGCCCCGATACGCTGCCGCGGCCGGATTTGCTGGTCGAATCCGGGCCGCCGGTGCCGGTCGACGAAGCC
>JBFGQE010000125.1:0-7608 GCA_041564355.1 Gammaproteobacteria bacterium
ACCATCATGCTGCCGGTCACCGTCTGGTTATTCTTGCAACGTAATCCGGACACTTACGTACTCGGATTTTTATACGTTTTTTTCATGATTGCCGGCTCGGTCAGCGTCAAGCGCATGAACGTCCTGCTCAACGATGCGCTCTACTACCGCTACGATAACGAAACCCTGATCGAGGATCTCGAGCGCCTGCTCGAATCCGTGTCGCAAACCAACAAGGCGCTGGAAAAAATTTCGACTACCGACGAGCTGACCGGGGTCTCGAACTACCGCGCGTTTCGGGTTCATCTCGAGGACACCTGGCGACAGTTGCGCGGCAGTGATACGCCGATATCACTGATTCGCGTCAATATCGACTACTACCACGAATTCAACGCGCACTACGGCGAGGAGGTCGGTGACCGTTACCTGCGCGACATCGCGCAGATGCTGGACCACCAGGTGACGCATAAAAGTCAGATGGTCGCCCGCTTGCAGGGTGCCGAGTTCGCGCTGTTATTGCCGGGCGTGAGCTGTGCAAACGCGCGCCAGATTGCGCTGGAAGTCATGCGCCTTCTGGCGGAGAAAAAAATCGAACACCTGAAATCGCGGGTACACTCCTGTCTCACGCTGAGCATCGGGCTGGGCTGCCAGAGCGCGAGTCCGGGCTCGTCGTCACGCGAGCTGTTACTGCGCGCCGATACCGCGCTGAAGCTGGCCAAGGAAAAAGGACGCAATCGCCTCGAGGTCATGGAAGCCTAGGGCTTTGCGGCGAGCAGCATTTCGAGCAGCGCTTTCTGCGCATGCAGGCGATTCTCGGCCTCGTCCCAGACCACGGATTGCGGGCCATCGAGCACCTCGGCCGTGACTTCTTCGCCCCGATGCGCCGGCAGGCAGTGCATGAACAAGGCGTCGTCACTGGCGCGAGACATCACGTCGCGATTGACCTGGTAACTGGCGAAGCTCGTTTCACGCTGCTGCTGTTCCTGCTCCTGTCCCATGCTGGCCCAGACGTCGGTCACGATCAGATCGGCCTCCGCCGCTGCCTGTTGCGCCGATTCAACCAGGGTGACGCGCTCCCCGGCGCTGGCCACCAGTTCGGCATCGGGCGCGTGACCCTCGGGACAGGCGATGGCAAGCTGAAAATCGAAACGAATCGCGGCGTTGATGTAGGAATGGCACATGTTGTTGCCGTCCCCGATCCATGCGACCCTGGCGCCGGCGATATCGCCGCGCTGCTCGAACCAGGTCTGCATATCGGCGAGCAACTGGCAGGGATGCAGATAATCGCTCAGCCCGTTTATCACCGGAACCGAGGAATTGCGCGCCAGGTCCTCGATGCGGTCGTGGCCATAGGTGCGAATCAGGATACCGTCGACCATGCTGGATATGACCCGGGCGCTGTCCTCGATCGGCTCGCCGCGCCCGAGATGGCTATCGCGTGGCGACATGAAAATGGCGTGGCCGCCGAGCTGGTACATTCCCACCTCGAAAGACACCCGGGTTCGCGTCGACGATTTTTCGAAAATCATCGCCAGCAGCTTGCCGGCGAGGGGACGATGCGCGATTCCCTGTTTGAGCTTTTGCTTGACCTCGATGGCGTGTGCAATCAGGTCATGGAGTTCGTCACTGGAAAAATCGAGCAGACTAATGAAGTGGCGCGGAGACATGGCGTTACTCGGAAAATTGGTGAATGCAGGCAATTAGCCGCTCGGCGATATCCGTGGTCTGAGCCGCGTCGAGGATTAACGGCGGCAACAGGCGGATGACATTTTGCGCGGTGACGTTGAGCAACAGGCCCTGTTGCAGCGCAAGCTTGACAATTTCGCTGCAGGGTCGATCCAGTTCCAGCGCGAACAGCAGGCCGAGATGTCGAATCGCGACGATCCGCGGATGGTTGGCCAGCGCTTCGCTCAGAATTTCGAAAAGCTGCTCTCCACGCGTCGCCGCGTTCGCCGCGATGTCCTGCTCCAGCATGCTGTCGAGAGCCGCCAGCGCGGCGCGGCTGGCCAAAGGGTTGCCGCCGAAAGTCGAGCCGTGATGTCCTGGCTGAAATACGTCGCTAGCCCGTCCCGCGGTGACGCAGGCGCCGATCGGCACGCCGTTGCCCAGCGCCTTGGCCAGGGTCATCACGTCGGGCAGGATGTCCTCGTGTTGAAACGCGAACAGTTTGCCGCTGCGCGCCATGCCGCTTTGTACTTCATCGAGCATCAGTAACCAGTCGTTCGCGTCGCAAATGCGGCGCAGCGCCCGCAGGTAGCCTTGCCGCGGTATGCGAATGCCGGCTTCGCCCTGTACCGGTTCGACGAGGATCGCGACCACGTCGCGATTGTTCGCGGCAATGGCTTCGACCGCGGCAATGTCATCATACGGCGCGCGGACGAATCCGGACACCAGCGGCTCGAATCCCGCCTGTACCTTGCGGCTGCCGGTCGCGCTGAGCGTCGCCATGGTGCGACCGTGAAACGCGTGCTGCATGACCACGATCTGAGGTTTGCGAATTGCGCGCTGGTGGCCGTAGAGACGCGCAAGCTTGATTGCCGCTTCGTTCGCCTCTGCCCCCGAGTTGCCGAAAAAAACGCGCTCCATGCCAGCCGCCGTGCATAGCCTCTCGGCCAGTTTCTGCTGCCAGCCGATGGTGTACAGGTTCGAGGTATGCAGCAGGGTTCCGGCCTGTTGCCGAATGGCCTCGGTTACCGCCGGGAAATTGTGCCCGAGGTTGGTGACTGAAATGCCGCACAGCGCATCGAGATACTGACGATCCTCGTTATCCCACAGGTAACAGCCGTCGCCGCGGACGAAACTGACGGGGAGGGGCTGGTAGGCGCTGACGAGATGGTCGGGCATGTTCTTCCGGCGTGAAAAAAACGCTCAAACATACAGTGATTCGCGACGAATTCAAGTACTTCGGACAAAAAAAAGCCCCGCTGAGGCGGGGCTTTTTTCGCTTTCCGAGCGGTCTGTTAGAACGGGAAACCGCCGTGTCCGTAGGCGGTCATCGAGAGCAACATCGGAATCGACAACGCGGTGTTGGTTCGCGACGCCATCAACGCAACGCTTTTTGCGCTCGCGATGGCCTCCGGTTCATGCGTCTTCCCGTCCAGGCCGAGAATCTTCTTCTGGTTGGGCCAGATGAAAACCCAGACGTTGAACAGCATGATAGTGCCGAGCCAGGCGCCAACACCGATCACGGCAGCGCCGGGTTGCAGCATGAAAGCTGCACCGAGAATACCCATTTTGGCGAGAATCGCGGCACCCGACAGCCAGGTCGCAACCGCCGCCCAGCGAAACCAGAGCAGCGCGGTGGGGGCAATATACTTGTTGATTGCCGCGGGGCCGGGGCCTCCACCCTCGGCCTCGGACAGGGCCTTGGCAACACCCGGCACCTGGACGAAGTTGAAGTAATACAGCAGCCCGATCCAGGCCACACCCGCAAGTACATGAAACCAGACAGTCCATTCGATATGGTTGGACGACCCATCGGCGAACAGAGCCATCACGATGGCGGATATCACCACGCCGGTAACGATTGTTCCGGTGATAGATTTTAACGGATTCATTAATGACTCCAGGGTATAAATGATTAGAATATTGGGTCTGGCGACAGCTGCCCGACCGGACCCTTATACGCGGCGGAGTATAAGGACTTTCGGTATAGGGCGCAACGCATCTCTGGGCGCGCTCGGCGGGCCGGAATCTTACGCTTGAAGAGGACTTATGTGTGGATTGTTTGGCGCCCTGAGCTTCGGCTCGAGGGCAATCGATAACGGGCAGGCCGAACGCATGTCGTCACAGGTTGCGCGCCGGGGTCCGGACGACCGCGGCGAGTATTTCGACGGTCCGGTCATGCTCGGGCACCGGCGTCTGTCCATCATCGACCTGTCGGCCGCAGGTCACCAGCCGATGCAGGATTACAGCAAGCGTTACTGCATCGTCTTCAACGGTACGATTTACAACTACCCTGAACTGCGAGTCGAGCTGATCGAGGCCGGCTACCGCTTCAATTCGCATAGCGATACCGAGGTTATAGTCAACGCCTACGCCCAGTGGGGCGAAGCCTGCGTCGAGCGATTGCACGGCATGTTTGCCTTCGCGATATGGGACAGGGACCAGCAGAATCTGTTTCTCGCGCGAGACCGGATGGGCATCAAACCGCTTTACTACGCGCAGTGCGGTGACGGTTTTTTCTTCGCTTCCAATCCGCAGGCCCTGCTTGCAACCGGTTTGTTTGCAACCGATATCGACCCGGTCGGCCTGCACCACCAGCTCAGCCTGCACGCGGTGATCCCGGCGCCGCGCACGCTGTTGCGCGAAATTCGCAAATGTCGTCCCGCATTCAGTATGCGCGTTACCACCGATGGCCGCGTCGACGAACGAGCCTACTGGACGTTAACCGCGAAGCGCCCGTCTGTACCCATGTCGGTCGAAGAGTGGAACCAGGCGATCCATGATTCGCTGATGCAGGCGGTAAAGAAGAGATTGACCATCGCCGACGTGCCGGTTGGGGTATTGCTGTCGGGCGGACTCGATTCGAGCCTGCTGGTAGCGCTGCTGGCCGAGGCCGGGCAGCCGGATATTCGCACCTTCAGCATCGGTTTCGAAGACCAGCCCGAGGAGAAAGGCAACGAGTTCGAGTTTTCCGATCCGGTTGCAGAGCGCTATTCGACCCAACATGAAAAGTTCCTGATCCCCAATGCCGACGTGCTGACCCGGTTGCCCGAGGCGGTCATGGCGATGGCCGAGCCGATGTTCGGCCAGGATGCGGTCGCGTTCTATCTGCTTGCGGAGCAGGTATCGAAGTCGGTCAAGGTGGTGCAAAGCGGGCAGGGCGCGGACGAGGTTTTTGCCGGGTATTTCTGGTACGGCCAGATGTGGGCTGCCGACGGTGATCCGTTGCAGCGCTTTTCGAATCATTACGTCGATCGGGATCATGCCGAGTTCTGCGAAACGGTCGATTCGCGTTATCACGGTGACGACTACACCGCCGCGCTGATCGAGGAACACCTGGACACCGACCAGGCAGACAGCTTTCTCGACGCGGTGCTGCGTTTCGACGTCACCACGCTCATCGTCGACGATCCGGTCAAGCGCGTCGACAATATGACCATGGCCTGGGGGCTCGAGGCGCGAGTACCGTTTCTCGACCACCAGTTGGTCGAACTGGCCGCAGCCTGTCCCCCCGAACTGAAACTGAAGCATCACGGCAAGGGTCCGCTAAAGGAGATCGCCCGGGGGCGAATCCCGGATGCCGTGATCGATCGGCCCAAGGGCTATTTCCCGATGCCGGCACTGAAATACGTGCGCGGGGAGTTTTACCAGTTCATGGCGGACACGCTGAACAGCCAGCGCAGCCTCGAACGCGGATTATTCAATCGCACTTATATCGACCGCCTGCTGGCCGAACCGGAGGCACATTTTACTCGCCTGAACGGTAGTAAGCTCTGGCACAGCGCACTGCTCGAGTACTGGTTGCAGCAGCACGTCGACGCGGTCGGAAAAAACTGAGCGCGACGATTTTCATCATTGATAAAAACGGTTATGATAATACCTTAGTATTTTACTCAGTTATTGATCAGAGGCATTGAATGGACGTCCTGGAACGTATCAAGCAGCAAGTCGAAACCTACCCGGTAATCATTTATATGAAGGGCACGCCGCAGCTGCCGCAGTGCGGGTTTTCCAGTCGCACGGCCGAAGCATTGAAATCGCTGGGTATCGAGTTTGCATATGTAAACGTGTTGTCCGACCCGGAAATTTTTCAGAATCTGCCGCGTTTCGCCGACTGGCCCACGTTCCCGCAGGTATATGTCGATGGCGAACTGATCGGCGGCTGCGATATTACCCTGGAAATGTTCGAGTCGGGAGAATTGCAGAAGATCACCGAAGCGGCGCTGGCGCGCAAAGCCAGCTAGTTTCCCTCGCGGCGATATAAAGTCCCGCAGTTCGGCGGGGCGCTTCAATGTCAGTCGATCAGCGCGCTCGATTGCTGCGCAAAGCTGATAATTTCCTCTACCGTCGGAGCCGGATCCAGGTCGTGGCCGTGCCATACGCCGACGGCGATGCGCAACCCCTTGCCCTGTTCGGAGGTTTGCAGCGTATGTCGCTTGATGTTCTGGATCAGCCGCTCGAACAGGTCCGGGCTGAACAGGGCGGGATCCTGGTATTGAATCGATACGGCAAAAGTGTTCAGGTTGAAACGTGACACCATATCCATCGGGCGCAACGAGAGTTGAATCGAATTGGCGATCGTCTTCAGCGTGCCAAGGCGCAATTCACCGCTCTCCGAGTTGACCTCGATCAGCCCGAGGCCCAGACCACCGCCCCGCGCGAGGCAGTGCTCGATCATCGAGTCGATGTGCAGCTCCAGCTGCGCGCGATTGGGCAGGCCGGTTTCCGGGTCCTGCAGGCTGTTTTGCTTGGCCCGGAGAAAGCGGCTGCTGAGCTGACGCATGCGTTTGCGTAACTCGTTTTGTTCGTAAGCGGTGCGCCCGGCACCGTAGACCCGTGCCGCGAGTTCGAACTGATTGGCCGACTTCGAAATAAAGTCGTCGACGCCCCGATCGAAGGCGACGACGATACTCGACGCGGTATCTTCCGCGGTCAGCAACACGATACCGGTGTAACGGTCGTTGTTTTCGTCCCAACGACGTATCAAATCAGTCATCTCGAGTCCGTTCATCCCCGGCATCCAGAAATCGGCGAGGACAACGTGCGCACGCCGCTGATTGAGCAAATAGAGTGCTTCGTCGGCGGAAGAGGCGGTACGAACATCGCTGAATCCCGACTTGGTCAACCCGGACTTGACGACCTCGCGGCTGAACTGAAGGTCATCGACGACGATGATGGAAAGATCTTCTTTGCGCAAAGCTAGGCTGCGTAGAAAGGATTCGAATGAGTATAGTTGATATTCAATCCGATGACTGCACAAATCGGAACAGGTTGAGGATGCGACAGAATAGCGCCGCGGTCATTTCCGCGTCGTAGACAGCCGAGTGGGCTTCGCTTGGATCCCATTCCAGGCCGGCCGATTTGACCGAGCGCGCGAGCACGGTCTGGCCATAGGCCAGCGCGGCCAGGCTGACCGTGTCGATGGTGCTGAACGGATGGAACGGGTTGCGCTTGAGCCCGGCGCGAGCGACCGCCGCGTTGACGAACTTGAGGTCGAAATGCGCGTTGTGACCGACCAGTATCGCCTTGTTGCATTGCTGGCGCTTGATTGCGTTACGGATCGGTTTGAAAATTTTAGGCAAGGCCTGTTTTTCGTCCATCGCCAGGCGGAACGGATGATCGACGTCGATGCCGTTGACTGCCATCGACTTTGGATCGAGGTTGGCGCCCTCGAACGGGATGACGTGGGCCGACACGGTCTCGCCACAGTAGAACTCGCCCCGTTCGTCGATATCGATCAACACCGCGGCAATTTGCAGCAGCGCGTCGGTTGCCTCGTTGAAGCCCCCGGTTTCGACGTCGACCACGACCGGCAGGAAACCACGAAAGCGCTGTGCCATCGGCACCGGGCTAGCCATTATCGACTAGTTTCCAGTGCAGGGATTCTCCGGCTCGAAACGGTATCAGTTCGCTGTCGGGGTAGGGCAGGGATGCGGGCACCGTCCATGGTTCACGGCGCAGATG
>JBFGQE010000126.1:0-7574 GCA_041564355.1 Gammaproteobacteria bacterium
ATTTCCGGACGCATTATCAGGCTCACCCGAAACTCGCTGTGCGCGTCGGCGAAATCACTGATATCGCTCAGCTCCGGGTTACCGAGCATTGCCAGCGACCCGTGGCAGTCGCTGCACAGCTGCTGATCGTTTTGCACCAGGTGCAGCGTGCCGCTGTGCTCGCGGTGGCAGGTCGCGCAGCGGGTCTGGTTTAGCGCGGGCAAGTCGAACATGTCCGGGTCCGCGTGCGCGGTGATATTGGCGTGGCAGGTCAGGCAGGCCTTGTCCTGTACCTTGACGAAGGGCTGCTGGTGGCATTGCTTGCAGTCGCCGGCAAAATGCCGGTGCGGCGAGCTGATCTCGCCGCTAAGCCACAGTTCGTCGCCGGGCAGATTCATCTTGCGAATCATCTGGTCGGCCTCGTCGTCGAAGAAACCGGCCAGCGGCAGGCCGAGACAGAGCGCCAGTACGAAGACGAATCCCAGCCAGGAAAGCTGGCGCTTGCTCAGCCGGGTTTGCTCGAGACTGGTCGGCAGCTTGCGCCCGCTTTGCATTTCGACGATGTCCTCGGCAATCTTTTCGATCGTAATATCGACCAGGGTGCGCCGGTCATTGATTGTGATCGTGATCTGGTAAGCGCCGATGGTAATAACGCCGCTGCGCCGAATCAGGCAGTTTTGCACCAGGCCGCCCTCGATGTAAAAGCCGAGGCGGCTGATCGACGAGACGCTAACCGCGCCGTCGGGCAGCAGGTTGATCCGTGCATGATGGTAGCTGACACCGGTATCGGCGAGAAAGATATCCTGGTCGGTGGCGCGACCCACCGTGATCGACTGCTTCTCGAGCAGGATTTCGTTTTCGGTGACGATCCCCTTGCGCTTGCGCGCGATATATCGAATGCGTGCCTGCATGTCTACCAGTAGAAGAAAACCGAGACCACGTGCGCGATCAGCGCCGCCAGCAGCGCGAAAGACAGTGGTACGTGGGCGTAAAGCCAGATATCCATGAATGCCTTGATCTGCAGTTCACGGCGCAGTTGTTTCAACAGAGTCGACTTTTGTCCAATCAGCAGGTCGGACAGTTTTTGCATCGCCTCGCGTTTATCGAGGCGACCCTTGGCGATATTGCTTGCCATGAACATCATCGTGCTCGAGCTGAGGTCGGCCGCGGAGCTGTCCCCGGGAGACCGGTCGCTGCTGATCGCAAGGCCCTCGATCGGCTTGATCTTGCGTCGCGCGAAGAGCAGCTGCCAGACATTACCGCCGAGCACGTTTTTCTCCATGCTCTTGATGACCTTGGCATGCGTTTCTTCGTCGATTTCGCTGGCAAGCTTGAGCGCCTGGCGGTCGATTTCCTGGATTTGTCTTATCAGCGCGTCGACGGAGACTTCGCCGCTTTCATCGGTCAGCACTCTCGGAAAGTGCAGGTAGCAGTAAACCCCGACCAGACCGGTGGCGATGACCAGCAGCATGAGCACGTAGGCCAGCGTGTGGATGTTCCAGCCGAATTGAAACCCGGTATGCAGGGTAACGACCGTGATCAGGCCGAGGCCGAGGTAGACGTGCGCCGACAGCCAGCCCTGCAGGCTGCCGACACGCGAGCGATAGCTGCGCTTGCGAATACCGAACCACATCAGCCACAGGATCAACGCCGCACCGATACCGCCGAGCGTATATCCGAGCCAGGTTCCGCCGTTAGGCGGCACCATCGGATCGTGCATCCAGTATGCGACAATCGACGCGATGCAAACTGTGCTGGCCCACCACAGATACCTGGATTTTCGGTAACTGAGGATGGACTGATGCATCAGAGTTGACCGGCGTAAGCGGGTAGCTGGTCGGGCTTGATACGGATAGCGGCACCCGTCGGACAGGCGCGGACGCAGGCGGCGCCGCCCTTCAGGTCCTTGCACATATCGCACTTGACCGCTTTCTTGGCCGCGTCCGGGTCGGCCTTCATTTTCTCCGCCGGCACCTGGCCCGGCCCGCTGCCGGCGCCGAACATCAGCCAAGAAATCAGCCCCGGCTTCCTCGGCGGTGCAACCGCCATCTGGATGACGCCGTAGGGGCAGTTGCGCTGGCAGTTACCGCAACCGATGCAGTTATCAGCGACGAAGACCTCGCCGTCGGGGGCGCGGTGAATCGCGTCCGGCGGGCAGTCTTTCATGCAGTGCGGATGTTCGCAGTGGCGGCAGGAAGTCGGCACGTGGATCGAAGCGAAGGTTGGCCCGGCCTCCCGGTCGAGCCTCGAGGTGCCCCCGTGCGTCTCCGCACAGGCCTTCTCGCAGTTATCGCAGCGAATGCAGAGCGACTCGTCGATCAGCAGTACGTCGGTGGCTTCACCGACCCCCTGGCTGACCAGAAACGAGATGATGTTGCCGCGACCGAGGTGTTGCATCGCCATGTTTTTCGACAGGCGCTGTTTGTATTCGGTGGAGATACGCTCCTTCAGTTGCGCATCGCGCTCGAGCAGAAACTGAAAGTTCTCCGCGGACAGCTGGATGGTCTCGGTAGCGGTCGCCGCACGCACGGTTGCGGTTCGCCGGCTCTGTCCCATCAGTCCCATCTCACCGACATAATTGCCCGCAGGCAGGTAGGACAGGGTGGTCTCGGCGCCGCCGATCAGGCGCGAAATCGTGACCGAGCCGCGACGAATCACGTGCAGGCTGTCGGCCTCGTCGCCTTCGCGGAAAATCTCCTCGCCGATGCGGAATTGGTTCAGTTCCGCCGAGGCAGCGACTTGTTGCAGGTCTTCGATGCGCGATGTCGTGGCGAACCGGGTTTGCAGCGTGCGCACGATGAAGGCCTCGTCGATGATGCGTTTGACCGAAGCGACCGAATTGATCAGCTTGTTCATCAGTCGGCGCGGCGTTTCGATCAGCGTGCAGTCCTGCCCGGCGCGAATGTTGGCCGAGCGCCGCCGGCCGGATAGCAGACTCATTTCGCCGAAGAACTGGCCCGCGCCGAGCGTGACCACCTGGGTCGGGTCGGTCGGGTTGATTTCGATTTCGACCGTGCCGGCGATGATGCTGTAAAAACTGTTGGTGTAGTCGTCCTGCCTGAAGATGTAGCTACCCCGCTCCGGCGTGCGCACGTCGCTGTCGAGGAAAAACTCGCGTAATTGCAGCGTGGTCAGGCCGGCCAACAGCGGCACTTTCTTCTGGATTACGCGCAGCGCGACGCTGACCTTCGGTTTACCCTTGAGCAGGTCGAACTTGGCCTGTAACAGGTGCTCGTCGGCGGGTTCGATCGGGTTACCCTCGATGTACTCGACGACTTCATAGCCCTGGTTCATGCATTGTTTGATCAGCGGGTAGCCGCCGAGCGCGCCGATGATGTAAATGCCGCGCACGTTGGTTTCGTACTGGTCGCTCAGCTCGGGCAGGGCTTCGCGATCCTCGCTCGGGAACTCGATCCCGCAGGATTCGATAAACTGGCGCGGTGGAATGGCGCCGAGGCGAGCGATGATCCGATCGAAGGGCACCTGCGCTTCGCCGTTCGGCGTATCCAGGGTCAGAACCGCTTTTTGCGCGGCGTTGCTTTGGGCCTCGATTTTTTGCGAATTCGACGAGTAGAAGCATTCGATTTCTTCTTTGGCAATTTTTTCGAGAATGGCCTGGTTGTTGGCTTCTTTGGCGCGATCGAACTCGCTGCCGCGATTAACGATGTATACCGTGTTGTGTTTGCATAAGGCGAGTGCATTTTCGATGCCGGCATCGCCACCGCCGATCACGATAATATGCTCGTCCTCGTATTCGTCGGGGTCGTCGAGCGTGTATTGCACGACCGGCAGATCTTCGCCAGGTATGCCGAGCCGACGCGGGTTGCCCTGCACACCGATCGCGAGCACGATGGTCTCGGCGTTGACGGTTTCGCCGCTCTTCGTTTTGATTTGGAATGCACCGAGCTGGCCTTCGATGGCGACGACTTCGGCGTCCGTCTTCAGGTTGACCTGGTGTTGTTCGACCCCGTTTTGCCAGGTCTCGAGCGTGCTTTCCCGCTTGCCGGCGACGAATTCGAGAGGGCTGCGCAACGGTAAAACGCGCGGCTCGTCCATGACGTGCTTGCCTTTCTGGTAGCGAAAAATCGTATTGCAGAGATGGGGTTCGGCTTCGAGCAGGATGTGCGACACGCCCATTTCGGCGGCGTGCGCAGCAGCGCTCAGGCCCCCGGGTCCGGAGCCGATGATTGCGATGCGAAATGCCTGGTTGCTCATTGCCAATACGACCAGCCCCGTAAAGCTGGTGACACCCCCCGTAATTATTATTATGGAAACCAGTATAAGGGAAGCACCGGTACGGCACCACCATTGTTATTTTCAGGTTATCGCTTTCGGCTCGCTATCGGTCAGGCCCGCAGTGCGGCCTCGATCGCGGGCTGGGTAAGACGCAGGCCAGTTTGTTGCGCGATGTCGAGCAGGCGTTGCAGTTCGCTGCGCGTTGCGGTATCTCGATTGCCGCGACCATGCGCAGCCAGCGCGCGGCCCCGGGCAATGAAAAAATCACTGCGGGGCAGGGGCTCGGCGCGGGTGTAGTCCTCCAGCGCCTGGGCGTAACGCTCGACCTCGTCCCAGGCCTCGATATGCAGGCAGGCCTCCATCGCGTCCTCGTAAAAATTGAGATAATTGTGGCCGACGCTGCCGGCGTCGAGAATCGCCTCAGCCTCGGCCAGCGCCTTGCGACATTGGGCCGGCTCTTGCTCGGCCAGCGCGAGTATACCGAGCGCGATCGGACCGCCGAAAGTCATCCCGGTGTCGGTTTCGCGCAGAATCGAGATGCCTTCCAAAACCAGCTTGCGCGCCTTGTCGCGCTTGCCGCGCAGCAAGGCAAAGCGCCCGAGCAGGTAAAAGCAGACGCCCTCGAACAGGCGCGACCCGATACGGCGAACGATTGCGAGGCTGCCTTTTAACCACTGCTCGCCGCCGTCGATATCACCGATCGAAGCGGAAAACGAACCGCCGATCATCAGCGCCAGCATTTCCGCACGCGGATCGTCGATGCGTGCAGCAAGCTCGGCCGCTTCGCGATAACCTTCGATCGCGCCCTCGATATCGTTTTGCCAGCAAATGACGTAGCTGCGCATCGACAGGTTGGCGGCGATGACGCGTCCGAAGCCGTGTTCGCGTGCGAGCGCAAGGCACTGGTCGAAATAACCTTGCGCGGAGATGAAGCGGCCGCGATTGTACTCGGCGTTGGCGAGCCCGCTCAGCGCGTGGGCCTCGACTTCGGCCGACTCGGCCGCCTGCGCGTACTGCAGCGACAGCTTGTTGGCCTCGAGGCAATTCTCGATGCGGCCGCGGTAGAACAGCATGCGCCCGAGGATGCGGTAAATGCGCGCCAGTTCCAGCGTGAGCTTATGCTCGCGTGCGATATCGCGCGCCTGCTCGATTACGCCTTCGAGTTCCTCGTAGGCATCGGCGGCGGCGAGACCCTCGGCGACGCCTATCCAGGCATTGCAACGCCCGACCTCGCCGGCGGCGACCGCGGCAGCACGGCGATAGGCGTCGATCGATTCGGCGACGTCTCCGTGGATGCGCAGCAGTTCGCCCTCGAGACAATATAACGAAAAGCGCTCTGCCTCGGGTGCGATCTCAATACCACGCTGCACCAATTGAAGTGCGCGCTCCGGGCGATAAAGCTCCGCCTGTTTTTGCGCGGCGCGCAGGTATGCCTCGGCCGCGCCGCTGTCGGCGGCCCGGTCAAGATGCTCGGCGTGCAGCACGTAGTCGCGATCGAGATACCACTCTGCGGCGCGGCGATGCAGCTCGGCGCGCTGTTTTTTTAGCAGCGAAGCGTAGATGCCCGCCTGGATCAACGCGTGGATAAACATGAACTGCGGTCCGTCCGGCCGCACCAGGTGATGATCCAGCAGCCGCTCGCAGCCGTAGTCGGCGCGTTCGAGCAGGAAGGCGAGGCTGTCCAGTTCGAAGCGCTGTCCGAGCACGGAGGCGGCGCGCAGCGCGAGCTTGTCGTCACCGCTCAACAGGTCGATGCGCGCCAGCACGAGGCTTTTGATCGAATCCGGCACGCTCTCTACGTTGCCCTTGCCGGCAACCATCAATAATTGTTCGAGAAACAGCGGGTTGCCCTCGGCGCGCGCGATACATTGCTGCAGGAATTCGTTGTCCTGGCCGACGAAATCCTGCGCCAGCTGCATCGATTCGCTCTCTCGCAGCGGGCCAAGATCCCAGGTCACCGTGGGATGTTCCCCGGCGCGGGCGCGCCAGGCGATATCGATCGGATCGTCCTCCAGTCGCGAGGTCAGCACCATCAAAGCGCTAGAGTCGGCAACGGTCGTGGTCAGGTGAGTCAGGTAATCCAGGGTCTCGTCATCGGCCCAGTGCAGACCCTCGATCACGAGCAGAATCGGACGTCGGGCGGCAAGCTGGCGCAGCAGGTGCGACACGGTCTTGTGCTTGCCCTCGCTGCGTGCGCGCATCTCCATCGCATCGTACAGCGTGCGCAGTTCGAGCGGTTGCCTCAAATCGAGCAGGTCGTTCAGGTAGACGCGGTGCTCCTCGCCGACGAGACCATCGCTCTCGGCCTGTTGCACCGCGCGCATGCGCTTCTGCTTGCCGCTGCCCGGCGCGATGCCGAGGAAACTGCGCACCAGCGCCGGGATCGCTTCCTGTCCCTTGCCGGTGCCGAAGTCGAGCACCAGTGACTTGTGGCTGACGAATCCATTCTCCTGCCCCAGGCGAATCATTTCCTCGACCAGGCGGGTCTTGCCGATGCCGGGCTCACCGCGAATCAGCACCGACTGGCCATGGCCGCCGCCGCGGCAGGCTTCGAGCATGCTGCGAAACTGGGCCAGCTCGTAAGTGCGGCCGACAATCGGACGGGTGGCCGCGACCGCCGGCGCCTCGCTGGCCGAACGAATCTTGCGCAGGCAGTGAACGCTAACCGGATCGGAAACGCCTTTCACCTTCACCGGCTCGCGGTCTTCGGTCACGAGCAGGTCGCCGGCCAGGATTCGGGTTGCGTCGGTTAGCTGAATGCTGCCGGGCTCGGCAGTCTGTTCCATGCGGGCGGCCAACGGTACCGTTGGTCCCGAGGCGTCGAACTCGGGCTTGTTCGGATCGTCACCTACCTCGAGCACGACAACCTCGCCGGAGTGCAGGCCGACCCGGATCTGGATATGGATGCCGTGCTCTTTTTGCAGGCGCAACGAGTACTGCTGTACCTGTGCCTGCATTTCCAGCGCGGCGCGGCAGGCTTCCAGCGCATGGCGCTCGCTCGCGCGCGGCGCGCCGAACATCGCCATCACGCCGTCGCCCATGAAGCGACACAACGTGCCCAGGTTATTGTCGATCGCGTGACACATTTTTTCGGTCGCGCTGTAGAGCAGGTGATGCGCTTCCTCGGGATCGAGTTTTTCGGTCAGCGCGGTAGATCCGACGATATCGGCGAACAGCAGGGTGACCGGTTTGCGTTCGCCGGGAGTGCGCGACCAGGCGGTCGCGTCTTCATCGATGGCCACCTCGCCGGAATCGATTCCGGGCGTTTTCGGCTCGTCGAGTTCGCGCCGCAATGCGTCGATCGATTTCAGCATGATCTTGCGATGCCCGAGCGCGCTTACCCCGAGTTCCCGTAGATC
>JBFGQE010000127.1:0-7561 GCA_041564355.1 Gammaproteobacteria bacterium
CCACAGCCGGGGCATTCTCGTCGAACAGCTCCGGCTGCGCAGGCGGCCGGGGCGGCCTGAAGTCCAGTGACTGGTACTCGGGGTTCTCCAGCAGCTCGAAGAACACATTCTGAGGCACCCCGAGCACATCCGTGATCGTAACGGCCTCCGCGAAGTCACGCACTGCTGAAAGCGTGATGCCGATCCGGGCGCCCTTCACCTCGATCGCAGCGTCGTTCTTCGATGAAACCACCATATCGCCGTAGACACGCTCGGCCATCCACTGGTCCAACTCCACATCCGAGTAGATCCAGCGGCTCGAACGGCCCTTTGACGCTTTGTAAAGCGGTGGCTGGGCGATGAACAGGTGACCGCCGCCGATCAGCTGCGGCATGTTGCGATAGAAGAATGTAAGCAGCAGCGTGCGAATGTGTGCGCCGTCAACGTCGGCGTCAGTCATGATGATCACTCGGTGGTAGCGCAGCCGGTCCTCGTCGTAATCCTCACCGAGACCCGCGCCGGTCGCAGTGATCAGCGCCGCTATCTCCTCGTGCGCAAGCATCTTCTCAGGCCGAGCCTTCTCGACATTCAGGATCTTGCCCTTGAGCGGCAGAATCGCCTGCGTCCGGCGATCGCGGCCCTGCTTGGCCGACCCGCCGGCCGAATCGCCCTCGACCAGATAAATTTCCGACAGCGCCGGATCCTTCTCCTGGCAATCGGCAAGCTTGCCCGGCAAGCCGGCAATATCGAGCGCGCCCTTGCGCCGGGTCATTTCGCGCGCCTTGCGCGCCGCCTCGCGCGCCCGCGCCGCTTCGAGAATCTTGCCCGTTATCGCCTTTGCGTCGGCCGGATTCTCCTCGAGAAAATCCTTCAGGTGCTCGCCGACGATCGACTCGACGACCCCCTTGATCTCGGACGACACGAGCTTTTCCTTGGTCTGCGACGAAAACTTCGGATCGGGCGCCTTGATCGACAGCACCGCGATCAGGCCCTCGCGCGCATCATCACCGCTGGTGTTGATTTTTTCCTTCTTGGCCTGCGAGTTTTCCAGGTACTGGTTCAGCGTGCGCGTCAGCGCGGCGCGAAACCCGGACAGGTGGGTGCCGCCGTCGCGCTGCGGAATATTGTTGGTGTAGCAAAAAATGTTTTCCTGGTACGAGTCGTTCCACTGCATCGAGACCTCGACACCGACACCGTCCATTTCCGTCTTGATGTCGATGACCTTCTCGTGAATCGGAGTCTTGTTTCGGTTCAGATGCTCGACGAATGCGCGAATTCCGCCATCGTACTCGAACAGGTCTTCCTTGTTGCTGCGTTCGTCGAACAGGTGGATTCGCACACCGGCGTTCAGGAACGACAGTTCGCGCAGGCGCTTGGCGAGAATGTCGTAATGAAACTCGGTATCGGTGAAAATCTTGGCGCTTGGCTTGAAGCGCAGCTCGGTGCCGGTCTGGTTGGTCTTCTTGATCGCCTTGAGTTCGCCCTGCGGTTCGCCCATGCGATATTCCTGCACGTAGAGGTGACCCTGGCGCTTGATTCTCAGCGACAGACTTTCCGACAGCGCGTTGACGACCGAGATACCGACGCCGTGCAATCCGCCCGAAACCTTGTACGAATTGTCGTCGAATTTGCCGCCCGCATGCAGTACGGTCATGATGACTTCCGCCGCCGAGCGACCTTCCTGGGCATGCACGTCGACCGGAATGCCGCGACCGTCATCCTTGACCGTGACCGAACCGTCGGCATGAATAACGACGCGGATTTCACTGCAGTGGCCCGCGAGGGCCTCGTCGATCGAGTTGTCGACAGCCTCGAAAACCATGTGGTGAAGGCCGGTGCCGTCGTCGGTATCGCCGATGTACATGCCCGGACGCTTGCGCACGGCATCAAGGCCTTTTAGCACCTGGATGCTAGAAGAATCGTAATTCGACATGCGAGGATCTAGCTGAAATTTCGAGGCTTGATTATACCATGTTCCACGTGAAACATTTTAAATTCTTCGGCCGCTATCGGCGCCGGCAGCGTGGCATCTATGTTACTGATGAATAACTGCAAATCGAGGCTTTGCAGGCGCTCGTATACGCGTTGTCGCGCGCTCGGGTCGAGTTCGGAATGCAGATCGTCGATGAGCAAAACGATGCGCTTCGACACGGCCTGCCCGACCCGCGTCAGCGCGGCCAGCAACATCGCCAGGCACAGCCGCTTGGCCTGCCCCCGCGAAAGGATTTCGCCGGCCGGTCGGCCTTCGACCCGGAGCAACAGGTCGTCACGCTGGATCCCGAAACGGGTGTAACCAGCCGCGATATCTCGCTTGCGCTCCGCGGCGAGCACATCGGAGAGCGCTCGTCCGTCGGGCCACCCCGTCCGATACTCCAGCTCCAGTCGAAATCCCGCCAGCAAAGATTCCATCTCGGTGCCAAGCATTACCTGCAGTGCGTTCGCGCATCGCCGGCGCATCGCCGCCAGCCGCTCGGACGGCTCGACCAGGTGCTCGTCCCAGTAATCGAGCAAATCGAGATCGCGCCGATCCTTGAGCAGTCGGTTGCGCTGACGTAATGCGTGCTGGAACCGATTCCACGCGTCTGCATAGTCGTGTTCCACGTGAAACAGGTACCAGTCGACGAACCTCCGCCTTACCCCGGGCGGGCCGTCGATCTGCTCGAAGCTGTCGGCGTTGACGATATTGATCGGCGCCTTGCGCACGAGCTCGGATCGACGACCGACGGTGGCGCCGTCGACCCTGATTTCGAGCCGGCGGCCGCGTTTCGATATGCCCGCCTTAAAGTCGTCGAAGCGGCCGAATAACAGGACACCCGGTTTGCCGTATTGCACGCACTGCGCGAGTTGATGCGTGCGGAACGACTGTCCCTGGCAAAGCACGTACAAGGCCTCGAGCAGGCTCGTCTTGCCCGCGGCATTGGCGCCATGAACCAGGTTGATTCGCGGATGCAGCTCGAGCGTCGCACTGGCGAGATTCCTGAAGTCGGTCAGACTGAGCTGCCGGATCGCCATCCGGGTCGACGCGCGCTACAAGCGCATCGGCATCACGACGTAAAGGCTCTCGCTATCCTCGCTATCATTGATGACGCAACTGCTGTTGGCGTCCTTGAGCTTGATCTGCACCTTGTCCGATTCGAGAACGTTGAGCACGTCGATCAGGTAAGTCACGTTAAAGCCGATCTCCATTTCTGCCTCGTCGTAATTGACCGGCAACTCTTCCTCCGCTTCTTCCTGATCGGGGTTGTTTGCCTGGATCGACAAGTTGCCCGGCGACAACGTCAGGCGTATGCCACGATACTTTTCGTTCGACAGGATCGCGATCCGGCTCATCGACTGCTTCAGCGTATCGCGTTCGACTTCGAGCGTGCGGTTGCCGTCCACCGGAATCACGCGCTGGTAGTCCGGGAACTTGCCGTCGATCAGCTTGGTCGTAAACACCAGCCGGCCAGCCTCGACCCGCAGGTGATTCTGGCTGAGCGTACAGCGCGCCGGATCCTTGCTGCCATCCAGCAACCTGGATAGTTCGAGCACCGCCTTGCGCGGAATGATGATCTGGCGCTCCTCGTCTACGCCGGTCTCGCAATCCGTTTCCGCGAGCGCTAACCGGTGTCCATCGGTTGCAACCAGGCGTACCTTGTCGGCGATTACTTCCATCAGGATCCCGTTGAGGTAGTAACGCACATCCTGTTGCGCCATCGCGAACGAGGTCTTGTCGAACAGCGACTTGAGCCGGTTTCGTTCGATCGCGAAGCTGTGCTGCGCTTCGATCTCGTCGAGACCCGGAAAATCTCGCGCCGGCAGCGCCGCAAGCGTGAACCGGCTGCGACCCGAAGTCAGCGAGACCCGGTTTTCGTCGATCTTGAAATCGATCGTCGATCCATCGGGCAAGGCTTTGCAAATATCCAGTAACTTGCGCGCCGGCAAGGTGGTCTGAAAATCATCGGTCGCATCGGAATCGATTCCGGCCACCATCTCGATCTCGAGATCGGTCGCGGTAAGACTCAGGTCACCACCCGTTGACTTCAACAAGACATTGCCGAGAATCGGTAACGTCTGGCGGCGTTCTACCGCGCCGATGACTTGCTGCAGCGGACCGAGCAGGTCTTCTCTCTTAATCGTTGTTTGCATTTAGTTATCTAGCTTGCTGTGTTTACTATGAACTCGATTTCACTGAATAAATCTGAATTGTCTTTGTTAATCAATTGCTTATCTTCGAATTTCCACGTATTAAGCTGTCCGCAGCATCTTCCTAAACTGTGGATAGCCCGCGGATAAAACTGGCTCGGTATTTTACCCCGACTTTGTCCACAGGGACCGCACAGGCTAAACCCGGATTCAATTGCTCAACATCCGGGCCAGTATTTCGAAATCTTCGTCGATGCGCCGGTCTTCATGGCGCAATTCTTCGACCTTGCGGCACGCGTGCAATACGGTCGTGTGGTCGCGTCCCCCGAAGGCACTTCCGATTTCCGGTAAACTATGCCGAGTCAATTGCTTGGCCAGCGCCATCGCAATCTGTCGCGGGCGCGTAATCGAGCGGTTGCGCCGACTCGACAGCAGGTCGGCGACCCGGATCTTGAAGTACTCCGCTACCAGTTTCTGGATATTGTCGATCGTGATCGGCTTGTCTTGCACCGCGAGGAGTTCCTTGAGCGCCTGGCGCGCGAATTCCTGGGTTATCGGTTCGCCGGTAAAACGCGCGTGTGCGACCACACGCTTGAGCGCACCCTCGAGCTCGCGGATATTCGACTTGAAACGTTCGGCGATGAAAAACGCGACGTCATCCGGCACCTCGGCATCTGCTTCCTCGGCCTTGCTGTTCAAGATAGCGACGCGCGTCTCGAGATCCGCCGGCTTGATATCGACCGCAAGCCCCCAGCCGAGGCGCGAGCGGATCCGGTCCTCGAGTCCCTCGATCTCTTTCGGAAACCGGTCGCAGGTAATGACCATCTGGGCATGCGCCTCGTAGAGCGAATTGAAGGTATGGAAAAATTCTTCCTGCGAGCGGCTCTTGTCGGCGAGAAACTGGATATCGTCGATCAGCAGCGCATCGAGACTACGGTATGAATTCTTGAAATCGTTCATCCGGCTGTGCTGCAGCGCCTTGACCATGTCGGAAACGAAGCGTTCGCAATTGACGTAGAGGATGTTGGCGTCGGGATTGTGCTCGCGAATCTGGTTGCCGATCGCATGCATCAGATGGGTTTTACCGAGGCCGACGCCACCGTAGATGTAGAGCGGATTGTATTCGGAACCCGGGTGGCTGCTGACCTGGATCGATGCCGCGCGTGCGAGCTGGTTCGATTTGCCTTCGACGAAATTCTTGAATTTCTGCGCTTCGTTGAGTCCCGAAGAGCGATAGGCACGAGGTGCCGGTATGTTCGGCACCTCGGCCGGTTCCGCCGCCCGCGCGTGCGAGCCGATCGCCAGGCTGACCGAAATCGATTTACTGTCGTCGAGGCTGGTGACGAGTTCGCGGATGCGATCGAGGAAGTGCTTGCGCACCCAGTCCATGACGAATCGGTTCGGTGCCAGTAATTTCAGCGTATTGAGTTCCTGTTCAGCTTGCAGCGGCAGTATCCAGGTGTTGAGTTGCTGTTCGCTGATTTCGCCTTCGAGGCAGGAAATGCATTGTTGCCAGATCGGATTCAAGGTCTTAACCGTCAATTTCGCCAGGTTGTGTCGTAACGATGCCCGCTGCCCGCTCCCGGCACGGTCGCGCTTCGCCGGGGCCGACGCCCGTTATCATTTGTTGAATCGACCGCCTTGCCCTCGTCGATGGGCAATTCCCGAAGCGCGATCGACAGCGACCAATAGTATACTTATCCACAGCCCGAGCAAAGAGTCACGGGCGAAAAAAGCCGAACTTTTGTGCGCTATTTACCCGCGCGCCTGCAACCCCGCCATGATCGTGGCCAGGATTGCCGGGAAAGCATAAAGATATTGACGTGGCGCGGCGCTACCAGTAAATTGTCGCGCCTTGTTGACGTCGACAAACAGGACGAGCCGAGGCTACTGTCATGAAACGCACCTTTCAACCCAGCAACCTCCGGCGTGCGCGCACGCACGGCTTTCGCGCGCGGATGCGGACCCGTGGCGGGCGCGCCGTGATCCGGGCTCGTCGGGCCAAGGGCAGGGCGCGCCTGACACCGTAACGTGTCCGCCGGACGCAGTGCGTCCTTCCCGCGACGGTCGAGACTGACGCGCGCACGCGACTTTCGACAGGTATTTAGCAACAACTTCCGGATCGGCGATGCCTGGTTGACGATCCTGGTCGCCAAACAGGACGGCGACCTGCCGAGACTGGGGTTCGCAATGGCGCGCAAGCAGGTGCCGAAGGCGGTAAAACGAAATGCACTCAAGCGCCTGTTTCGCGAGAGCTTCCGTACGCACAGGCACCGGTTGCCGCCGCGTGACATGGTGATCATGGTCAGGCGCGAGATCCTGGCGGCGACGTCTGCGCAGATTCGAGAAGCGCTGGAGCGACACTGGAAAAGCATTACCGAGCAATGCGCAAACTGCTGATAGGCCTGATCCAACTCTACCGCTATACGCTGAGCCCGTTCATCGGCCAGCATTGCCGTTATACGCCCACCTGCTCGCAGTACGCGATCGAGGCGATCCGGCTGCACGGCTCGTGGCGCGGTAGCTGGCTCGCGATCAAGCGCGTCGGCAGCTGCCACCCGTGGCATCCCGGCGGTTACGATCCGGTGCCGGACTCGTCGGAGTGCCGGCATGGATAACACGCGCCTGTTCCTGTTCGCCGCGCTTGCCTTCGTCGCGATGTTGCTTTGGCAGCAATGGCAGGCAGATTACGGTCCCAAGCCCGCCGGCCTCGTCGACCGCGAAACCGGCCAGGTGACACCGGCCCCGGGCGTCGAGGTCGTGCCCGACGCGGACCTGCCGGACCCGGCAACCGAGGTCACGCCGGCCGGCGACGATGCGCCGCCGGCGGCGGAGCCGCGCGCCGAGCAGCAACTGATCCGCGTCGACACCGATGTCGTCCAGGCGCTGATCGATACCCGTGGCGGGGTCATACGCTCGCTCAAGCTCAAGCAGTACCCGACCTCGCTGGACCGGCCCGATGACTGGCTCGAGCTGATTCACAGCGATATCGATTCGGCGCACATCCTGCAGAGCGGCCTGCAAAACAAGCAGAAGCTAGCGCCGACGCACCACGATCAATATCGCACCGGACAACAGGAATACCGCCTCGCCGACGGTGCCGAAGAACTCGTCGTCCCGCTCACCTGGAGCAAGGACGGCATCGAGGTCGTCAAGGAATACCGCTTTCGGCGCGGCGACTACATGATCGAGGTGTTTCACCGCGTCGACAACGGCAGCGATGCCGACTGGACGGGTAACCAGTATCGCCAGATTCAGCGTACCCGTCCGATCAACGAATCGCGGCTGCTCTATACCTACACCGGCGCGGTTTACTACAACGAGGAGGTCAAGTACGAAAAGATCGACTTCGACGACATGGAAGACGGCCAGCTCAAACTGCAGTCGAACGGCGGCTGGATCGCGATGATCCAGCACTACTTCCTGTCGGCCTGGGTGCCGGCCGAGGACGAGGAAA
>JBFGQE010000128.1:0-7518 GCA_041564355.1 Gammaproteobacteria bacterium
CGAGGCAACCGACACGCGCACGCACAACCGGGTGGCGCTGAAGGTGATGACCTTGCATCCGGACGAGGATGTCGAACGCGACCGCATTAGTCACTGGCTGCACGAAGCGGAAATCGTCGCGCAACTGGATCATGACAATATCGTCAAGATTCACGATGCCGAGATTCTCGATAACAAGGCTTACATCGCGATGGACTATATCCCCGGCTACTCGATGTCCCTGCGCCTGCGCAAGCGAGAGTACCTCACCGTCGGCGAGTGCATTCGCATCTCCAAGGCAATGCTGCGCGGGTTGGACGTCGCCCATGGTCGCGGTGTGATCCACGGCGATATCAAGCCTGCCAATATCCTGTATGACAATGTCAACGATACTTATATATTGACCGATTTCGGTGCTGCCTACACCGAACGTCGCGATCGGAAGAACGGCAACCTGATTGTCGGCACGCCGGCCTACATGTCCCCGGAACAGCTCGAGGGCAAGAAGCTGGACGGCCGCTCCGACCTGTTTTCCCTTGCCGTCACGCTCTACCACCTGCTAACCGGGCACCAGCCGTTTTCCGGCAGCAGTCTGCCCGAACTGAAGAAGAACATTCTCGCTGACGAACCGGATCTGAATCACCTTACCCTGCCGGTCGGAATTACCGAGGTGCTGATCAAGGCATTGCAGAAAAAACCCTACATGCGTTTCGCCGATGCACGGCAGATGCTGATTTCGGTCGAGTTTTGCGAAACCCAGTTACGCGAGCGCATGCAGGGTAATAGCTAGCTCATTTTTGCACCGCGTCGACCAGCGCGAGCCGGCGCACGCGCTCGCGCCAGGCGATTATCAGTCCGCCGGCAATGATCAGGAAAACGCCCGGGATCAGTCGGCCGAACGGCGCCTCGTCAAAGAAGATCCAGCCCAGGACGAAAGCGAATGGGATGCCGAAATACTCGAACGGCGACAGGTTGGCGGGCTGGGTCAGGCGATAGGCGGTGATCAGCGAAAGTACCGCAAAACCGCCGACCAGGCCCATCAGGATCAACAGTAACCAGTCGTCGAGCGAGTAGACGCCAAGATAACCGGTGGTCGAGAACAAGATACCTAGCGCTCCGAGCAGGGCGCCCACCGAGGCGTACATGTTGATCAGCGCGGTCGGCACCGTGTCGTCGAACAGGCGCACGCAGACCGTGGACAGCGAATAGCCCAACGCGGCACCGAGCGGCAGCAGGCTATAGAGCGTAAACAGCTCGGTTCCGGGAGCCATGATCAACAGCACTCCGCAAAACCCGACCACGACCGCGATCCAGCGCCAGCCGCCGACGCGATGTTCGAGTATCGGTATCGACAGCAACGTGATCAGGACCGGTCCGATAAAGGTCAGCGTCGACGCGGTAGCCAGCTCCATTTTCGTAATCGCCAGGTAAAAACAGAATTGCGCCGCGGCGATGTATAAGCCTCGGCCAAGGCCCAGGCGCCATTGGCGGATGGCGAGGATGCGCCCTCGCGAATGCCATTCCCGCGACAGCAACAATACCAGCAGACTCGGTATCAGGCCGAAGACGTTGCGAAAACTGGCCAACTGCTGCACCGGGTAACGTTCGCCGAGAAACTTGATAATCACGCCCTGCAGGTCGAACAGAAAGATCGCGAGCAGGACGAAAAAGACGGCCCTGGCGAAAGGGCCCTGGACTGGCAGCATGCTGAAACTCTCGGGTCGATTCGACGCGGAATGCGGGCGCCTAATTTAGCAAAATTTCACCGCAAGCATAGACTCGATCGAGCATTCGACATAGAATACGCGTTCAAGAAGATGCTGCCTCCGCAGTGTAACGCATAGCGATTTAAACAATGGGAAGAACCTGCGGTTCCTCCCATTTTTGTGCGCGCGCATTTTTTTGAGATTGGAGACTTTGTGCCCAAACCAGCCATATTAGCCCTACAGGACGGAACTCTGTTTCAGGGTAAATCGATTGGCGCCGATGGCGTCTCCGCCGGCGAGGTCGTTTTCAATACGGCGATGACCGGCTACCAGGAAATCCTCACCGACCCTTCATACTGCCAGCAATTGATCACGCTGACCTATCCGCATATCGGTAACACCGGGGTCAACCGCGAAGACGAGGAAGCCGCCCGGATTCACGCCAGCGGCCTGATCATACGCGATTTACCGTTACTCGCGTGTAATTGGCGCAGCGAGGGCAGCCTCGAGGAATATCTCGTTGCACGGGGAGTCGTTGCCATCGCCGATATCGATACGCGCAAATTGACCCGCCGCATACGCGATTTCGGCGCACAGCCCGGTGCGATCGCGGCAGGCGAAAATGTCAGCGCTGCCGACGCGCTGCAGGCGGCCGAGGCCTGCGGTGACCTGGCCGGCTGCGATCTCGCGCAGGTCGTGTCGACCGAATCCAGCTATTCGTGGAATCACGGTACCTGGTCGCTCGGCTCGGGACACAGCGAGCATCCGGACAACGGGATTCACGTGGTTGCCTACGACTACGGCGTGAAAAGGAATATTCTGCGCATGCTGGTGGATCGCGGGGCGCGCGTCACCGTAGTGCCTGCCAGGACCCCGGCCGACGAGGTGCTGCAAATGCAGCCTGACGGTATCTTCCTGTCTAACGGCCCGGGTGATCCGGAGCCCTGTGACTACGCGATCGACGCGATTTCCCGTTTTCTCGAAGCCGAGGTTCCGCTATTCGGTATCTGTCTAGGCCATCAGTTACTCGCGCTGGCCAGCGGCGCGCGCACGGTGAAAATGAAATTCGGCCACCACGGCGCGAACCACCCGGTACAGGACCTCGACAGCGGCGCGGTCATGATCACCAGTCAGAACCACGGTTTTGCGGTGGACGAGGCGACGCTGCCGGCAAACCTGCGCGCGACGCACCGCTCCCTTTTCGATGGCAGTCTGCAGGCCGTCGAACGCACCGACCGGCCGGCCTTCAGTTTCCAGGGTCATCCCGAGGCAAGTCCGGGACCGCACGACGTGGCGCCGATGTTCGACCGTTTCTTCGACCTGATCGCGGCGCGTAATGCGCCTTCCGGAGACACCTGATGCCGCGCCGTCAGGATATTAACTCGGTACTGATCATCGGCGCGGGACCGATCGTAATCGGCCAGGCCTGCGAATTCGATTACTCCGGAGCGCAGGCCTGCAAGGCGCTGAAAGAAGAGGGTTTTCGCGTCATCCTGATCAATTCGAACCCGGCCACGATCATGACCGATCCCGATAGTGCCGACGCGATCTACATCGAACCGATCCATTGGAGCGCGGTCGAGCGCATCATCGAAAAAGAGAAACCCGACGCGCTGCTGCCCACCATGGGCGGGCAGACCGCGCTGAACTGCGCGCTCGACCTCGTGCGCGAGGGCGTGCTGAAAAAGCACGGCGTGGAAATGATCGGCGCGACGCGCGAGGCGATCGATATGGCGGAGGATCGTGAACTTTTTCGCCGTGCGATGTCCGAGATCGGTTTGAAGACACCAAAATCCTTCATTGCCCACAGCCTCGAGGAAGCCTGGCAGGGGCAGTCGCAAATCGGCTTTCCGATCATCATCCGGCCGTCTTTTACGATGGGCGGCAGTGGCGGCGGCATCGCCTACACCCGCGAGGAATTCGACGATATTATTCGCCGCGGACTCGACCTGTCGCCGACCACGGAAGTCCTGATCGAGGCCTCGGTGCTGGGCTGGAAGGAATACGAAATGGAGGTGGTGCGCGACAAGAACGACAATTGCATCATTATCTGTTCGATCGAAAACCTCGACCCGATGGGCGTGCATACCGGAGATTCGATTACCGTCGCGCCGGCGCAGACGCTGACCGACAAGGAATACCAGATCATGCGCAACGCATCGCTCGCGGTGCTGCGCAAGATAGGCGTCGAGACCGGCGGCTCGAACGTGCAGTTCGCGGTCAATCCCGAAAACGGCGAAATGATCATCATCGAGATGAATCCGCGCGTTTCGAGATCGTCGGCGCTGGCGTCCAAAGCCACCGGCTTTCCGATCGCCAAGGTCGCTGCCAAACTCGCGGTAGGCTACACGCTGGACGAGTTGCAAAACGATATCACCGGCGGCGCGACCCCGGCCTCGTTCGAGCCCAGCATCGACTACGTGGTAACCAAGATTCCCCGGTTTACCTTCGAGAAGTTCCCCCAGGCCGACGACCGGTTGTCCACGCAAATGAAATCGGTCGGCGAAGTTATGGCCATCGGGCGCAATTTCCAGGAATCCTTCCACAAGGCCTTGCGCGGTCTCGAGATCGGCGTCTTCGGGCTCGATGAAATCGTCGACCAGCGTATGGATCCCGAGGATCTCGAGGACCTGTATCGCACCGAGTTGCGCCTGCCGGGTGCCCGCCGCATCTGGTACGTCGCGGATGCCTTCCGCTCGGGGTACGATCTGCAGCGCATATTCGACCTGTGCTCGATCGATCCCTGGTTCCTGGTGCAGATAGAGGAGCTGGTCAAACTCGAGCAGGGATTGAGCGGGCGGAAACTCGACAGTTTGTCGGCGGACGAATTGCGAGCGCTGAAGCGCAAGGGGTTTTCCGACCGGCGCATGGCGACGCTGTTGTCGCTGGATGAAACGGATGTCGCCGCGCGTCGGCGCGAACTCGGCATCCGACCGGTGTATAAGCGCGTCGATACCTGCGCGGCCGAGTTTGCCTCGACCACGGCCTACCTGTATTCGAGCTATGACGAAGAATGCGAAGCCGATCCCGGTGAACGCGACAAGATCGTCGTGCTGGGCGGCGGGCCGAATCGCATCGGACAGGGTATCGAATTCGATTACTGTTGCGTACACGCGGCGCTGGCGATGCGGGAAGACGGTTACGAAACCATCATGGTGAACTGTAACCCCGAGACCGTGTCAACCGATTACGACACTTCGGACCGGCTCTACTTCGAGCCGCTGACCTACGAGGACGTGCTCGAGATCATCCATCTTGAAAAGCCGAAAGGGGTGATCGTCCAGTTCGGCGGACAGACGCCGCTGAACCTCGCGAGATCACTGGAGGCGGCCGGCGTGCCGATTATCGGCACAACGCCGGACTCGATCGATCTGGCCGAGGACCGCGAGAGATTTCAGCAGATGATCAACGATCTCGGCCTGTGCCAACCGCCAAACCAGATTGCCTACGACGTCGAGTCTGCCGCCAGTCTCGCCGGCCAGGTCGGGTTTCCGCTGGTGGTCAGGCCGTCCTATGTGCTGGGTGGCCGAGCCATGGAAATCGTCTACGACCAGGACGATCTTGCGCGCTACATGAGAGAAGCGGTCAAGGTCACGCGCGATTCTCCGGTGCTGCTGGATCATTTTCTCGATGAGGCCGTGGAGGTAGACGTCGACGCGATTTGCGATGGCGACCAGGTGCTGATCGGCGGCCTGATGGAGCATATCGAACAGGCTGGCGTGCACTCGGGTGATTCCGCCTGCTCGTTGCCGCCCTATACGCTGTCGCCGGAAATTCAGCAACGGCTCTGCGAACAGGTCGAGGCCATGGCGAAAGCGCTGAACGTGGTCGGCCTGATGAACACGCAGTTTGCGATCAAGGATGAAGAAATTTACGTCCTCGAAGTTAATCCGCGCGCGTCGCGCACGGTACCCTTCGTCTCCAAGGCCACCGGCGTACCGCTGGCCAAGGTCGCGGCGCGCTGTATGGTGGGGCAGAGTCTCGCGCAACAGGGCCGCACCAGGCAGGTCGTGCCCGATTTCATGTCGGTCAAGGAGTCGGTGTTTCCGTTCGCCAAGTTCCAGGGTGTCGACCCCATCCTGGGACCGGAAATGAAGTCGACTGGCGAGGTGATGGGTATCGGACGTTCGTTTGCCGAGGCCTTCGCCAGGGCCATGCTGGGTTCGGGGGCGAAAATACCGCTACCCGGAACCGCGTTCTTAAGCGTGCGCGAGACCGACAAGAAAGGTATCGTCGAGCTGGCGCGCGAGTTGGTCGAGCGCGGTTTTAACCTGGTCGCAACCGGCGGCACGGCCAAGGTAATTCGCCGGGCCGGCATCGAATGTCGCCAGGTGAACAAGGTCAAGGAAGGTCGACCGCACGTGGTCGACATGATCAAGAACGACGAGATCGCATTAATCGTGAATACCACCGAAGGGCGCCCGGCGATCGCCGATTCCTACACGATTCGGCGCGAGGCATTGATGCACTCGGTGTGCTATACCACGACCCTGTCCGGCGGCCGGGCGACCTGCCAGGCCATGTCGCACCGCGAAGTGCGCGATGTTTACAGCTTACAATCTTTACACCAGGCGGAAGTCGAATGAAGCAGATCCCATTGACCGCAGAGGGTGCGGAACGGCTCAAGCAGGAACTGCAGCAGCTGAAAACGGTGAGACGTCCGGCCGTCATCGAGGCGATCGCGACCGCTAGGGAACATGGCGATCTGAAGGAAAATGCCGAATATCACGCGGCGCGTGAAGAGCAGGGATTTATCGAGGGCCGGATCGCCGAGCTCGAGTCGGTATTATCCAATGCACAGGTCATCGATGTCACGCGCTTGAATCAGACCGACCGAGTCGTGTTCGGTTGTACCGTGAACCTGGTCGACCTGGCCAGCGACGCGGAGCTTGTCTACCAGATAGTCGGCGACATCGAGGCGGATATCAACCACAACCGGATCGCGATCAGTTCACCGATTGCGCGAGCTCTGATCGGCAAACAGGAGGGTGACGACGTGGTGGTCGAAGCGCCCGGCGGCACCATGGAATACGCGATTACCGCGATACATTACAAGTAAACTCAACTCGACAGCAGCGCGGCAAAGCGGTCTTTTTCCGGGTTGCGCCGATACAGCACGATGACATTGCCAATCGCCTCGACGAGTTGCGCCTGGTGTTTCGCGCAAATTTCCGCGGCCAGTTCGCGTTTGCCGGCCTTGCCCAGTGCCGGGATGCGCAGCTTGATCAATTCGTGATGCCCGAGTGCGATATCGATCTCGCTTCGCAGGTTATCGCTCAGCCCGTTCTGGCCGATGATGACGACAGGCTTCAGGTGGAGTTTATGGCCCATCGAGCGCAGTTGCTTGATTTGACCTCCGCTTAAATCCATAGTGATCTTGACGCGTTGCAAACGCGTATCTTAGCACAGAGAAACAGGCAAATATCGTGTCCAAATCCGGATCAAGCAAACGCTGGTTAGAGGAACATCACCAGGATCTATTCGTGCAACGCGCACGCGACGAGGGATACCGTTCGCGGGCGGTGTACAAGCTGATCGAGATCCAGCAGCGTGATCGTGTACTGCATCCGGGACAGCTCGTCCTGGACCTGGGTGCGGCGCCTGGTGCCTGGAGCGAATATGCGAGTCAGATCGTCGGCGCAAACGGTGGGGTGCTCGCGGTCGATTTGCTGCCGATGGATCCGATCGCCGGGGTGGATTTCGTGCACGGGGATTTTACCGAGCAAGATCCCCTGAATCGGAGCCTGGAGTGGCTTGGCGCGCGGCGAGTCGACCTTGTATTCTCGGATATGGCCCCCAATTTAAGCGGGATGCAAAGCGTTGATCAGCCGCG
>JBFGQE010000129.1:0-7503 GCA_041564355.1 Gammaproteobacteria bacterium
CGCGCTGACCAACAGGGTAAACAGGACCACGCCGAGCGTAACCTCGAATAAAAACTGGCGCTCCGGCAAATCGCTGGGTATGGAGAGCACCACGGCAATGGCCAATCCGCCTTTCAGGCCGCCCCACCACATGATGTGACGCTCCCCAAGGCTGATGTGCGGCAGCCGAAACCACTTTACCGCGAGCGGCACCAGGCTATAAATCGACAGCGCGCGGGCGCACAAAACCAGCATGATCGCGATGCAAATTGGCCCGAGCTGATTGAACAGCGCCCCGGTACTAACTGATAACCCGACCAGTAAAAACAGCAACGAGTTGCAGCACAGCGCGATAACCTCCCATATCTCGCTGATCGAATGGGTCGTATCCTGGCGAAACCGGGTCACGCCGAAGCGGCGCAACGCGATCGCTGAACCGACTACCGCCATCACGCCCGAGACGTGAAAGCTGTGCTCGGCGATGACAAAGCTGGCGTAGGCGATTATCACGGAGGACGTCAGGATTACCTCGATTCCGCTTTGCATCCGATACAGCAGTTCGCAGGCGACGAAGCCCAGGAAAGCCCCGAACAGGGCGCCGCCGATGAAAACCCGGATGAACTCGAGGAAAATATTGTCCGCATCGGACCAGCCGATGCCGCCGCCTTCCACCGCGATACCCAGCAGTATCGAGAAGGCCACGATTGCAGTTGCGTCATTGAGCAGGGATTCGCCTTCGACCAGCACGTTCAACCGGTTCGGCGCGCCCAGTTCCTTGAACAGCGCGACCACCGCGACCGGATCCGTGGCGGAGATCAACGCGCCGAAGACCAGGGCGACGATGAGCTTGATGTCCAGCGCCCACCAGATACCGAGGCCCACGACGAAGGTCGACATCAGCATCGCCGGAATCGCAAGGATGAGAATGGGCGGCAGATCCGCGATCATCTGTCGCGCGTCCAGCGCGAACCCGGATTCGAATATCAGCGCGGGGAGAAAGATAAACAACATGATCTCGGGGCTCAGGCTGAACCCCTGCAGTGATTCCATGAAATGGAAGGCCTGCGACAGGTTGCCGAGCAGCATGCCGATCAGGACCAGGATAACGGTAAATGGAACCGGCAGATTGCGGCAGAGCCCCGTGACCAGCATCGCGATGCCGAGCAGTACGACGAGTACAAAGATAATTTCTGAAGCTGGCATAGTTATCTGCTCAGATCAGCAATCTCCCCGAAAGCAGCCTTATCCCTGGTTTGAATACACCCCTGAATGACCAAAGTCCACTATATAATTTTGCCTTCCGCAACGAAACGACGGCATGACGACGATCAAGCGCGTGCTTGGTCACGCCCCAACGAACGGCGGTTGAGAAAATTGGCCGGCTTTTCGCTGGCGCGAGGCACGGGTCGGGGGATAAAGCGAGCGAGCGGGCCGTGACCGAATGTCTCCTCCATTACTATGCGCTTTCGCTTCGAGCGCGGTATCGTGCAGGGAGCAGAAGGTTACCACCTCGGGATAATGCCTTGTTGATACAGGTCAATGGCCCCGTTTCCGCCTGGCGAGAGCGGTAAAAACACTAATGTATGCAGAATCGAAACTCGCAACGCGGCTAACCGCGGCGATCCTGGCGCCGCCAGGTAATGGAGGGATTTCCGGAGTTACAACTGCAATGAAACGGTATCGATACCGCCGCGGTTGGACGCCTGCAAGGCGAGCCCGCTGTGGCGCAGCAGCTGCAGCATCGGGCGATTCTCGGTGAACAAGGTAGCGTCAAAGTATTCGACCCCGAGCCCGCGGGCGCAATCGACCAGGTGACGCAACAGCACCTTGCCGATACCCCTGCCCTGCCACTCGTCAGCGACGGTCAGCGCGAACTCGGCATGGTCCGGCATTGCCGGATCGCGGACAAAACGTCCGACGGCGACCGGAACGAGCCCGTCTTCGCCGCCGATCTCTGCCACCAGCGCGACGTGCGAATCAAAATCGACCTGGGTGAGGAAATCGAGTTCCTTGCCGGATAAATTTCGCTTGGTATCCAGAAACCGGTTGCGTCTGGATTCCGGGCTCAACTTTTCGAACCCGGCCAGCAGCGCTTCCCGGTCTTCGGGACGAATTCTGCGAATACGCAACCGCGATCCATCGGGCAACGGATTAACGGTGTGAAATGAAGGCGGGGTCTGAGCCATAAGCGGATATTATGCCGATTTATGTTGCACTGCAACATAAATATTTCACATAACTTCCGCGCATCGCTGTCAAAATTAATCGATAGTCAAATAATTTTCGCTATAGCAGAATGAGCGCCCGGCAATTTCAACATTTCGACCATGCAATTCTGTATTCAACTTTCGGCTTACTATCCCGACAAGTCCTACGGCGGCGACCGGATTTACGCCGACATGCTGGAGCAGGCGCGACACGCGGACCAGCTCGGTTACGAGTCAGTCGGCATTACCGAGCATCACCTGATCAATATCCTGATGATGCCGGCGCCGCTGCAGTTCGCGGTCAAGATCGCTGGCCAGACCGAGCAGCTCAAAATCATGACTGCAGTGTCGGTGCTGCCGCTGCACGACATGCGCGTGCTCGCGGGAGAGCTGGTCTGCGCCGATATCTTTACCGAGCAACGCCTGCTGCTCGGCGTCGGGCGCGGCGCCTTCGCCTTCGAGATGAACCGCATGGGCGTTCCGCTGGAGATCAGCCGCGAAAAATTCGACGAGTCGCTGGATGTTCTGCAGGCCTTGCTAACCGAGGAGGAAGTCTCCTGGAACGGCACCTATTACCGTTTCGAGCCGCTGACGATCATGCCGCGCCCGGTGCGTCACATTCCACTGATGATGGCGGTCCTCGTGCCCGAGGCGATCTACCATTGCGCGAAGCGTGGATTCCATATCCAGACCACGCCCCTGTCGGGCGATCACCAGCACATGCTGGAGCAGGTCGACGCGTTTAATCGCGGCAAGGCCGAGCGCGGCGCGGAAGGCGCGCAGCAGACCCTGTCCCTTTCACGGGTCGCGTTCCTGTCGCACGACGACGTCGACCGCAGACGCAAGATCGAGATGGCGCACGAATACTACAGCCGCTTCGACAACGTTTTTACCGGGCCCGGCATCGTCGAGCACGGCATGATCGTGCCGCTGCCGCGCGCAATGACGCTCGAACAAACCGCGGAAAACCTGACCATCTGCACCCCCGGCGAAATGGTAGACAAGCTCGCGCCTTACGCCGAGGCCGGCGTCGACCGCTTTATCATGAATATCAACTTCGGCGTCGAGCAGGTGGAAATTCTCGACTCGATGCAATGCTTCGCCGAGGAAGTCATGCCGCATTTCACGCGTGCCGACGCGGCACCCGCGGCGGCGAGCGTCTGAATGGCCGCGGTCGAAGTCAGTTACCGGGTCATGGGCCAGGGTCCCGCGCTCTACCTCGTGCACGGTATCGGTTCGCGGCGGAGCACCTGGGACCCGTTGGTCGATGGCCTGAAAGACCGCTTCACCTGCGTCAGTTACGACCTGCGCGGTCATGGCGACAGCCCGGTACCGCCGACACCCTACAGCCTCGAGGATCTGGTCGACGATCTCGAAGCCTTGCGCGTCAAGCTCGGCCACGAGCACATTCATATCGCCGGGCATTCGCTCGGCGGCATGATCGGCCCGGCTTACGCGCGGGCTTACCCGCAGCACACAGCGAGCGTCGCGCTGCTCAGCACCGCGGCCGGTCGCAGCGACGAAGACCGTGCCAAACTGCAGGCGGTCGGCAAAGCGATGGAACAAAACGGGATCGCCGAGACGCTTTCCACTTTCGTCGCGCGCTGGTTTAACGACGCGTTCATCGAGGCACACCCGGAGCAGATCGACGCGCGCCTGCAGCAGGTTGTCGACACGCCGCCCGATGTTTTCCTGAGCGTTTTCTGGATTTACGCGACTACCGAGATGGCGCCGTGGCTGCACGAGGTCAAATGCCCCTGTCTGGTCCTGACCGGCGAACTCGATGGCGCGTGCAACCCGCGCCTGAATCGATTTATCCACGAGCAGCTGCCCGACTCGCGGCTGGTGATTCTCGACGGCTTGAAACACTCGCTGCTGATCGAGGCCAGCGACCGGGTCCTGCCGCAGCTGCGGGACTTTCTGCTCGATGTCGGCAATTCGGGGGACAGTTTACTTAATTCCTTTGTATTTAAGTAAACTGTCCCCCGAAATTAAGTAAACTGTCCCCCGAAACTCGAAACTTCGTAGCACCAGGCATTGGAATTCAATAACCTCAGGGCCGCGCTGCTGGTCGTGTTCGCGATGACGATGATCACGACCAACGACGCGATCGTCAAACACATCACCCAGGTCTTCAACGTCGGCCAGATCATGTTCCTGCGCGGCGCGCTGATCTGCATTGTTTTCGCCGCGATCATGTGCCTGCGCGGGCAGAAAGTGTTCAACCCGGCCACCTTGCACCGCTGGAACCTGGCGCGCGCCGGCTTCGAACTCTGCGCGACGCTGTTTTTCATGACCGGCCTGTCGCTATTACCGATTGCGGTGGCTTCGACGCTCGGTTTTTCATCGCCGATCTTTCTCGCCCTGCTGGCCGCGGTCGTCTTGCGCGAAAAAGTCGGTCTGCTTCGCTGGCTGATCATCTTCGCCGGTTTCGGCGGCGTCATGCTGATCACCAACCCGTTTGACGAGTCGGCCTCGTGGGCGGTGGTATTGCCTATCATCTGCGCGGTTTTCGTCGCGCTGCGCGACCTCGCAATCCGCTACGTGCCGGGCGATATACCGTCGTCGCAGGTTGCCTTCACCAACGCATGGATCGTCACCCTCGGCGGCGGCGCCTACTCGCTCTATCAGGGCTGGAACCTGCCCGAGCCGCACTGGTACCTGTGGTTCGCCGGGCTCGCCGCGGCGCTTTACTGCGGTTACCTGTTCCTGATAATCGGCAGCCGTCTCGGTGAGTTGTCGTTCATCAGCCCGTTCAAGTACATCAGCATCATCATCGCCATCGGCTACGGTTACCTGATCTGGGACGAGGCCCCGACACTGAAGATGCTCGCCGGCGCCGCGATCATCGTGATATCGGGTATCATTCTCGTGTCGAGCGAAAAGAGGAAAATCCGCGCCGCCGCCGGCGTCGCGAGCATGCGTCACTGATGACAACGAGACGGTTAGACGAGAAACCCGGCTGGGACGTGCAGCGCATCATCGACTGGGTGTTCGCGGAAGGCCTTATGCTGCAGGAGAATAACGATTTCGTCGAAGCGCTGGCGCTGCAGCTGGTTGCCATTGGCGCGCCGGTCGAACGCCTGATGGTTTCGTTACAAATTCTGCATCCGCAACTGGTGGCGACTTCCGAAACCTGGCAGCGCGCGACGGGTGAGACCCTGCATATCGAAACCGTGCACGAAATTCGAAACTCCGATCGTTACATCGGCAGCCCGATGCAGGCCATTTACGAAACCGAAGGACCCGTCCGCCAGCGCCTCGATGATCTGCCAGAAGACGCGCATCTCGCCTACACCGAGCAGGCCGATCAAGGATTCACCGACTATCTCGGGCTGCCGATAATCGTTGGCGACAGCACGCACGGCGTCATTATTTTCAGCACCTGTGCGCCGCGGGGATATACCGATCCGGACATCGGGCAGTTTGAAAAATTGCGCGACTACCTGGTGCCGGTGCTCGAGATGCACGCGCTGCGCCAGCTGGCACGCTCGTTGATGAATACCTACGTCGGCAAGCGTACCGGTACACGGGTGCTTGCCGGCATGATCAAACGCGGCGACGCCGAGGTCATCAACGCCGCGCTGTGGTTCAGCGACCTGCGCAATTTCACCGAGCTGACCGAAACCCTGCCGCCGGAGCAGTTGCTCGAAATGCTGAACCGCTATTTCGAATTCGTCGCCGCCGCGGTCGGTGCGCGTGGGGGCGAGATCCTGCGCTTTATCGGCGACGCGATGCTGATCGTGTTTCCGATCGAGGGTGAAATGTGCAACCAAACCGCCTGCTGCGCCGCGATCGAGTCGGCGATCGACGCGCGCGACACGCTCGCCAGCCTGAATCACCAACGCCGCCGCCACGGCCAGCCGCCAATCGAGTTCGGCGTCGGACTCAACGTCGGCGAAGTGATCTACGGCAACGTCGGCGCGCCGGACCGACTCGACTTCACCGTGATGGGCCCCGCGGTCAACCGCACCGCGCGCCTCGAATCGCTGACCAAGGCGCTGGGGCGGAATATCCTGTTTTCGGCCGAGTTCGCGGACCTGATCGACCGCCCCGTGGAATCGCTCGGAGAACACGCGATGAAAGGTATCGCCAGGCCGCAACAGATTTACGCACTGGGAGAATAACCGACCCGGGAATCCCGAAATCTGCAATTCGCGCTCTCGCCGCGGGCCATTTTCATGCTTAAATAGCAGGGTCGCGGATATTGAAAACCAGTCCCGGCAGACGCTCCGCCACGACCAGCAGATTTCGCCGGTGCCCACTCGACTGGATGGAGAAGATAATTGTCTAACGCGGTTCTGACCCATAGCGAGTTCGCCCAGATCAGGGGCGACTACGACGAGATCGCGGTCCGCTCGCATTCGATCAACACCCGCTGCTATATCGACCCGAAATTTCTGCGGATCGAGCGCGAGCAGATTTTCCGGCGCAGCTGGCAATTCCTTTGCCACGAGGAAAAGTTGTGCCAGCCGGGCAGCTTCGTCACGCTAACGCTCGAAGGCCAGCCCGTGGTCGCGATGCGCAATCGTGGCGGCGAAATCCGGGCTTACTACAACGTCTGCAAGCATCGCGGTCACGAGCTGCTCAAGGGCGAGGGCCAGACAAAACGGATTACCTGTCCCTACCATGCCTGGACTTACGACCTCGACGGCGCGCTGGTCAACGCGCCCCGCTCGGAGTACCTCGAGAACTTCGACCGGGAAAAGATCTGCCTGAACCGGATCCAGGCCGAAGTCTTTTGTCACCTGGTGTTCGTCAACCTCGATCCGGACGCGCCGGCGCTGGCGACGCAATCCGGCGAGCTCGCCGACGAAATCATGCGCTACGCCCCAGACCTCGCGCAGCTGACCTTCTCGACCCGGCTGACTTACCGCATCCACGCGAACTGGAAGGCGGTAGTCGATAATTTTCTCGAATGCTACCACTGCCCGGTCGCGCACAAGGGCTTCAGCTCGATGATCGACATGGACAGCTACACGGTCGAGACCCACGGCATATATTCGAGCCACATGGCGCAGGCGCGCAGCGGCGAGAACAGCGCCTACGACATTTCCGCTGCGACCTGCACCGATCACGCGGTCTGGTTCCTGTGGCCAAACCTGACCCTGATGCGCTACCCGGGTCGCGGTAACTTCATGGTCTGGCGCTTTTACCCGGTCGGCCCCGAAGATACTTACGAGGAGTTCGATTTCTTTTTCGAAACCGCCGAACCCGACGCGACCGAGCGCGAGGCGTTGAAATTCATCGACGAAGTGCTGCAGCCCGAGGATATCGGCCTGGTCGAGAGCGTGCAGCGCGGGATGAACACCCCCGC
>JBFGQE010000130.1:0-7497 GCA_041564355.1 Gammaproteobacteria bacterium
GATAAACGGTTCGGCTTCCGGGTCCAGCCAGGGCCGGTCGGTATAGTCGGGCGCCTCGGACATTTGCCCCCCTTTCCCCGAGTTGAAAAAAGCCGGGACGATTTCTCGCCCCGGCCCGTGTTTCTAGTTGCCGGCCTTGAAGTTGGTCCAGGTCCGCGTGCGCACGCGTTCCGCTTTCGGTGGCAGCGGATTCAGCGTGTACATGCGCGCGACTTGCGCCGGGGTCGGGAACGCGGCGGGGCTCGAGGTCACCGCCTCGTCGATCATCGGGATCGCATCCTTGTTCGCGGTGGCGTACCAGGTGAAGTTGCTGTCAGCTGCCGCAACTTCGGGGCGCATCATGTAGTTCAGGAACAGGTGCGCGTTCTCGATGTTCTTCGCATCCTTCGGGATGACCCAGCCGTCGACCCAGAAGTTCGGGATATCGGGCAGGAAGAAATCGAGCGTGACGCCGGTGTTGGCTTCCTCGGCGCCAGACATTGCGAGCAGGCCGTCGGGACCCCAGGTCACCGCGACGCAGAATTCCTTTTGCGGCATGCGCTGGTAGGCGTAGTTGTCGAAGGTCTTGATATAAGGCCGGACTTTTTTCAGCAGCGCTTCGACTTCCTGGTAATGCTGGCGGTCGGTCGAATCCGGCGGGTAGCCGAGGTAGGCCAGCGCCATCGGGATTACGTCGGTCGGCGAGTCGAGGAAGGAGACGCCGCACTTGGCCAGTTCCTTCATGTGCTTCGGATCGAAGATCAGGTCGATCGAGCCGATCGGCGCATCCGGGTAGGTTTGCATGACCAGCTCCTTGTTGTAGGTAACGCCGTGCGTACCCCACATGAACGGCACGAAGTAGTTATGCCCCGGATCCCACTTGGCGCCGACCTGGGCCATCACGTCCGGGCTCATGTGCTTGAAGTTCGGCAGCTTGGTCTTGTCGATCTTGCGCAAAATGCCGCCCTTGATCAGGCGTGCGACCTGTGACGCGGCGTGAGAAACGACGTCGTAACCGGAACTTCCCGCAAGCAGTTTCGAATCGATTGCCTCGACCGAGTCGTAGGGCGTGAAGGTGACTTCGATATCGTATTCCTTGGCGAAGTTATCGATCGTATCCTCGGCCATGTACTCGGCCCAGTTGCTGACGTTGAGCTTGCCGGCGGCGCCAACCGTGCCACCCACCACCATCAGTGCGGCGGCGGTCAGGCCCACCAGCGCGGATTTGATTGTCGTGTCTGTTTTCATGTTTTCCTCCTCGGAAATGCAGGTTAATTCAATCCAGGCTTATTTTGTGATCGCCAGGCTTTACCCCGCCTGAATGATCGGGATGAAGCGACTTGGTGGCAACATTATAATCCTGCTATCCATGCTGTCACGGTAAATGTCGGGCAGATATTAACATACCGATCGATATATGTGATCACAACTTTCCCCCGGTTTCGCTCATGCCGGGATAGATGCTCTCGGCCAGTTCGAACACGGCCCGGATCGCCTGGTCGCGCTTGAATCCGGGCGGCCCGATCAGGAAATTCTGCCATAGCCCGTCAATCATGCCCTCGATGCTGAGCGCGGCGGTGGCGGCGCTTAGACGCGCGTCGTAACGAGATTCGAGCGCGGCACAGATTGCCAGCAGCGATTCGGAGAACGCTCGGTCGTTGGCGCCGCAGACGCGCATGTACTGGGGGCGCGAGCGCGACTCGCCCCAGAATGCGAACCACACCGAGATTTTTTTCCGGTTACAGATCGACGCGGCGAATGACGCCCGGATCAGCGCGCGCAGGCGCGGCTCCGGGTCTTCCCCGGCCGCGACCAGCGCGTTTTGCCAGTTGGTCTTGTATTCCTCGCTGAGAAATTGCAGGGTCTGCTCGAACAGCGAATCCTTGCTGTGGAAATGGAACAGCAGGTTGCCCTGCGACAGGCCCGCGCGGTCGGCGATGCGCGCCAGCGTGGTTTGCGAAATACCGAGCCGGTCGATGCAGTCCAGCGTCGCGTCGATCAGCTGGTGTTTGCGGAATTCGCTCTGCCGCTTGCGGCTGCGGCTGGCGAAATTTTTCTCGGTCACGCGCATGCTTGGGCGAGAAATGGTTGTGGAGTCATGGTTTTAGCTTACAAATAACTGAGTAAATGGTCAATGAAAATCTGTATATTATTGAAAGTATTGTAAAAAACATAAATTATAAATATAATTCCGGTCTGCGCGCAACGCACCGGGAGGGCATCATGCGGACTTCGGCCGAACTCAAGCAGTCAGACAATCTTTTCATTCATCCCTGGGACGACATCGCCAGGCTCGGCGAGCACGAGCGAACCCTGCTGCAGCGGGGTGACGGCGTTTACGTTTACGACAGCGAGGGCAATCGCCTGCTCGATGCGCCGGCGGGGATGTGGTGTATCAATGTTGGTCACGGCCGCAAGGAAATAGCGCAGGCCGTTTACGATCAGATCATGGCATTGACCTACGTGTCGCCCTGGTCGATGACCACCGGGCCCGCGGCCGAGTTCGCCGCGTTGATCGCCGAGCAGTCGCCGGGCGACCTGAACCACGTCTTCTTTACCACGGGCGGCTCGACCGCGGTGGATTCGGCGCTGCGCTTCGTGCAGTTTTATAACAACATGCGCGGTATGCCCCGGAAGAAACACATCATCGCGCAAAAAAGGGGCTACCACGGCAGCACTTATCTCGGCGGCAGCGTATCCGGCAAGGAGCGGGATAAGAGTAATCTCGATTTCGAGACTCGCCTGGTGCATCACATTGACGCGCCGCACCCGCTGCACAAGCCGGCCGACATGGCGGACGCCGATTTCCTCGAGCATTGCGTCGGCAACCTGGAAAGCAAGATCCGCGAAGTGGGTGCGGAGAATTGTGCGGTGTTCGTCGCCGAACCGATTCTCGCTTCGGGCGGCGTCATCGTGCCGCCGCAGGGATACCACCAGCGCTGCCTCGAGGTATGCCGCGCCAACGACATGCTGTACCTGTCGGACGAGGTCGTAACCGCGTTCGGTCGCCTCGGGTACTGTTTCGCTTCCGAGGACGTGTTCGACATCGTGCCGGACATCATCACCACCGCCAAGGGGCTGACCTCGGGCTACATTCCGATGGGCGCATTCCTGGTATCGGATCGCCTGATCGACGAGATCAAGCAAAACGGCGGCGATTCGGCCGTGTTCTCGAATGGCTTCACCTATTCCGGGCACCCGGTGGCGGCCGCGGCCGGGATCAAGAATCTCGAAATCATGCAGCGCGAGCAGCTGTTCGAACAGGCGCGTGACACCGGCCCTTATTTACAGCAGCAGATGCAGACCCTGCGCGACATCCCGATCGTCAGCGACGTGCGCGGCCTCGGCCTGATGGCCTGCGTCGAGTGCGAACTGATCGAGGGCGGCAACGATCTCGCGATGGATCACGAAATCGGCAAGCTGATCGACAAGCACTGCCAGCGACTCGGCCTGATCGTGCGTCCGATTATTAACATGTGCGTGATGTCGCCGCCGTTGACGATCACCCGCGAGCAAATCGACGAACTGGTTTCGATCCTGCGCCAGGGCATCCTGCTGGCGCTGGAGGAAATTCGGGGGGGCGACGTGTCGGCGGACACGGACGGCCATCATCATCCATCACCGGCCGCCTAGGGGAGGGTATGCAAATGAAAACCGTACCGGCGCAGGAAGTTTTTCAGCGCGCGCAGAGCCGCAAAGGCCTGCCCGCCTGGGCTTACGACAATGCCGAGCTGACCCGGCTCGAAATCGACCGGGTTTTTTTACGCAACTGGCTGTTCGTCGCGCACGAGGCCGAGTTGCCGAACCGCGGAGATTACCAGTGCTTCAGCATGGGTGACGAGCGCGCGCTCGTGGTGCGCGATGGCGAGGGCCGGATTCGCGCCTTTTACAACGTCTGCCGGCACCGCGCGTCGAGGGTCGTTCCGGAGGAAAAGGGGCACTGCGGTAAATCCTTTATCTGCCCGTTTCACGGCTGGTCCTACCATCTCGACGGCAGCCTCAGGAATATTCCGAAAGCGGACAGTTTCCCCGAGATCGATCGCAGCGAGTTCGGCCTGAAGCCGCTCGACTGCGAGATCTGGCACGGGCTCATTTTCATTCGCTTCGGCGGCGACGGCGCGTCGGTGGCGCAAACCATGGCTGCTGCCGAGGACGAGATCGGTCTCTACCGAATCGATGAGATGCAAAGCATCGGCGATAGCTACGACTTCAGGTTCGATCTCGACTGGAAGGCCGTGGTCGACGTCGATAACGAGGGTTATCACGTACCGATCGGGCATCCCGAACTGTTCGACCTGCTCGGCAGCAGCTATGCCGACGAGCGTCTCGAGGGCGGGCTTGCGCGTTCTGGCGGCAGTTTTCGCAATCGCAAGTTCAAGTACCAGCGCAACCGTGATTACGCGCAGGCGCTGCCCGAGGACAGTTATCTGCCGGAGTCGCATCGTCATCTCTGGATCTACTGGAGCATGTTCCCGACTTTCGTGCTGACGCTGTTTCCGGACCAGATCGAGATATACCAGTTTTTTCCGACCGGCGAGCAGCAGAGCATCATGCGCGGCCAGTGTTACGCGTTGCCGGACGACCGGCCGCAAATGCAAAAGGCACGCGATTTGAACCGGGCCATCAACATGGATGTCGGCAACGAGGATATCCGCCTGATCGAGTGGGTCGCCGAGGGCATGCGCTCGCGCGCCTTCGACGGCTTGATGCTGTCCGACCTGGAACTCGGCGTGGCATCGTTCCACAACGCGTTGCGTGACGTATTCCCGGTGCTGGAGCTCGAGCAGGCGCCGGCCAGCGGAACGCTGCGCCAGGTGAACGAATCCCTGCTTGCCGAGAACCGGGTCGCGGCCACCGCCTGATATGGCGCGGGACCCTCGCTACGACCCGCTGTTCGAACCGCTCGAGATCGGGCCGGTAACGGCGCCGAATCGTTTTTACCAGGTGCCGCACTGCAGCGGCATGGGATATCCGCGCCCGCAAATGATGGCCGCGATGCGCGGGATCAAGGCCGAGGGCGGCTGGGGCGTGGTGTGTACCGAGTATTGCTCGATCGATGCGAGCTCCGACGAAACCCCGTATCCGAGCGCGAGCCTGCGCGACGACGACGACGTGCGCAACCTGCGCCGCATGACCGACGCGGTGCACGCCCAGGGATCACTCGCCGGGGTCGAGCTGTGGTACGGCGGACACACCTCGGCCAACCTGTTGAGCCGTGAACTCGCGCTCGACGTCGGCAGCCTGTCGAACGAAATCAGTAACGGCGCGCCGGCGCAGAGCCGGGCGATGGACGGGGCCGACATCCTCGCGTTTCGCGAAATGTATCAAAACGCCGCGCGTCGCGCGCTGGACGCTGGTTTCGATATTATCTACGTGTACGCCTGCCACTATTACCTGCTGCATAATTTTTTGAATCCCGCCTATAACCAGCGTCGGGACGAGTACGGCGGTGCGGTCGAAAACCGGGTGCGGCTGTTGCGCGAGGTGATCGAGGACGTCGGCGAAATCGTCCGTGGACGTGCGGCGCTCGCGGTGCGCTACTCGATCCCGATGGATTTCGACGACGACCCGCAGGAACTGGTCGCCTGTTTCCGCCTCATTGCCGAGCTGCCGGACCTGTGGGATATCACGGTCAGCGACTACAAGTTCGAGATGGGCAGCTCGCGTTTCGTCAAGGAGGCGGCGCATCAGCAGGCGGTGGCACGACTCAAACAACTGACGAGTAAACCGGTGGTCAGCGTCGGACGTTTTACCTCGCCCGACACGATGCTGGCGCAAATCACCAGCGGTACCCAGGATTTTATCGGCGCGGCGCGGCCCTCGATCGCCGATCCGTTCCTGCCGCGCAAGATCGACGAGGGGCGGCTCGAGGATATCCGCGAATGTATCGGCTGTAACGTTTGCTACGCGCACGATTCACTCGGCGCGCCGATCCGCTGCCCGCAAAATCCGACCATGGGCGAGGAATGGCGCCGCGGCTGGCATCCCGATCGAATCGAAAAGCGCCACGCCGACGAGTCGGTGCTCGTGGTCGGCGCCGGACCCGCCGGACTCGAAGCCGCGGTCGCGCTCGGCCAGCGTGGTTACCAGGTGATCCTGGCCGAGGCCGACACCGAGCCGGGCGGTCGCATCAACCTCGAGTCGAGGTTGCCGGGCCTGGCCGAGTACGCGCGCGTGCGCGATTGGCGCATCGGGCAACTGTCGCGCATGGCGAATGTACGGCTGTACCCGGACAATCGGCTCGACGCCGACGCGGTGCTCGAACTCGAATGCCAGCATGTCCTGCTCGCCACCGGCGCGGTCTGGCGCAGCGACGGCGTCGGTCGTTGCAGGGTATCGGCATTTGACGGCTGTCACCACGAAAAGGTCATCGCCGCGGAACGGATCATGCGGGGACTGGTGCCGGGCGGGCGGGTCGCGATTTACGACGATGAGCACTATTATCTGGGCGGCGCGCTGGCGCTGCAGCTCGCCGCTCGGGGCGTCAAGGTGACGCTGGTCACGCCGGCCAGCATGGTTTGCGAATGGACCCGGCATACCAACGAGCACGTTCTGACGATGCGGGCGCTGATCGACGCCGGGGTCGAGACCGTCACCGACCGGGCGATCGCCGGTTTCGAGCCCGGCGCGCTGCGGCTCGAATGCGTCTACAGTGGCCAGAGCACGCTGCTGGCCGCGGACTACCTGGTGCCGGTAGGCGCGCGCCGGCCCAACGACGAACTCTTCCACGCTTTGCAGGGCCGGCGCGACGAGTTCGAGCGGCGCGGCGGATTATCCATACGCCCGATCGGCGATTGCAACGCGCCCGGACTGATCGCGGCCGCGGTCTACGCCGGACACAAGGCCGCGCGCGAACTGGGTCGGGCGCAAGTCGAAGTGAAACGGGACCGCGTGGTGCTCTAAGCGATGTGCACCGAATCGCAGTCAGGGATATTGGCCGTGCTGGCCGAAAGGTCAGGGCGTTAATGGACAAGCTGCCGCGCCAGACTCCAGGCTCGTCGGACAGGAGCTGGCTGCCGGGCTGGTTCAAGGCCTGCATGGTCGCGCTGGTCGGGTTGATTATCCTGAAAGTGTTGCATCTGCAGGTTTTCATCGAGATCAGCCATGACGGGATACCCTTCGTAACCGGACTGACCGATATCGAGACCTACCTGATTCCGCTCGGCCTGTTGCTGGTTTACCTCCTGTGGAGCTCGGCCTGGAAAAAATGGTTCGGCTCTCGCGGCGGCGAGGGTTGAGCGCGAGACGGATCGCGCTGGCGGATTGCCTGCGCAGGGCAGTAAACTAACAGGGCGAAGCAACTTATCTTAATCTCGACAGATTGGTGAACCGATGTCACGTGACCCGAAATACGACATTCTCTTCGAACCGGTTCGGATCGGCCCGGTGACCGCGCCGAATCGCTTCTTCCAGGTGCCGCACTGCAACGTGCTCGGGCATGAACGCCCGCGCGCTGAAGCGGCCAACCGCGCGGTCAAGGCCGAGGGCGGCTGGGGCGTGATCTGCACCCAGGAGACC
>JBFGQE010000131.1:0-7472 GCA_041564355.1 Gammaproteobacteria bacterium
CATTTTGCAGGTACTGTTCCAGCTGCCGTTTCTGTATCGCGAGGGCCTGTTGCCCAGGCCGCGCTGGGGCTGGCGTCATCCCGGCGTGCAAAAGATCGTCAAACTGATGATCCCCGCGCTGTTTGGATCATCGGTGGCGCAGATCAACCTGCTGTTCGACACCTTTATCGCATCTTTTCTCGTCACCGGGAGCGTCGCCTGGCTTTACTACGCCGACCGCCTGCTCGAGTTTCCGCTCGGCGTGTTCGGGATCGCGCTGGCGACCGTGGTCTTGCCGAACCTGTCCGAGTCGCATTTCAAACAGGGCGTCGAGCATTTCAATCAAACCCTGCGCTGGGCGATTCGGCTTTCGCTGCTGATCGCGGTGCCGTCGACTTTCGGCCTGTTCCTGCTGGCGCAGCCGATTCTGGCCACGCTGTTCGAATACGGCGCGTTCGGCGCGCGCGATTCGATCATGGCCGCGCTGAGCCTGATGGCCTACAGCCTGGGGCTGCCGGCGTTTATCCTGATCAAGATCCTGGCCAGCGGGTTTTACGCGCGCCAGGATACGCGCACCCCGGTGCGGATCGGGATCCAGTCCATGCTGCTGAACATGGCCTTGAACGTGGTCTTCGTCGTCAGCATGGTGCACAACGACTTCCTCGCGCCACACGTGGGTCTCGCCCTGGCGACCTCGGCATCGGCCTATTTCAACGCGGCACGGCTCGCGCTGGTATTACGCCGCGACGCGATTCTCGGCGATGGCGCCGAGTTCACCCTGCCGTTGCTGAAAATACTGTTTGCCTGCATCGTGATGGGCCTGCTGATCTACCTGATGCTGCCCGCCTTCGACGCCTGGAGCGAGTGGCGCTGGCCGCAACGGGTCATCGAACTGGCCTGGCTGGTGCTGCCGGCAATATTGTGCTACGGCCTGCTGCTCTGGATAATGGGCTTTCGCCGGCAGCATATTATCGCCTGATCTCGCCTGATGAAACTGATTCGCGGACTCTACAACCTGACCCGCCCGCTGCAATCCAGCGCGGTGACGATCGGTAATTTCGACGGCGTGCATCGTGGCCACCAACAGGTTATCAGCCAACTCAAGCGCGTCGCCGCGGAGGCATCCCTGCCCACCGTGGTCGTCATCTTCGAACCCCAGCCGATCGAGTATTTTGCGCCGGACAAGGCGCCCAAGCGCCTGGCCCGGTTTCGCGAGAAGATCGCCTTCCTGAGGGCGCAGCAAATCGATTACCTGTTGTGCCTGCGCTTCGACGCTCGCCTGGCGGCGCAAAGCGCCGAGGATTTCGTGCAACAGATTCTGCTCGAGCGTCTCAATTGCCGCCGCCTGGTGGTCGGCGACGACTTCCACTTCGGCAAGAATCGCCAGGGTAATTTCGCCTTCCTGCAGGAAAACAGCGAGCGCTTCGGTTTTCGCGTGGACGAGACCGAGACCCTGGTGATCGACGGCGAGCGCGTCAGCAGCACGCGCATCCGGCACTTCATCGAGCAAGGTGACTTCGAAAAGGCGGCCGAACTGCTGGGCCGTCCCTACTCGCTGGGCGGCCGCGTCGCGCATGGGCAGAAACTCGGGCGCCAGCTCGGCTACCCGACGATCAATATCAAGATGGGCGATAAAACTTTGATCGTCAAAGGAATATTTGCGGTTCGGGTCAAAGGTATAGATAATCGCGCCCTACGAGGCGTAGCCAGCATCGGCACGCGCCCGACCGTGAACGGCGTCGACACGATTCTCGAAGTGTATATCCTGGATTTCGATCGGGACGTATATGGTTACAGCGTCGAAGTTGAATTTTTGCACAAGCTCCGCGACGAACTAAAGTTCGCTTCGCTGGAGGAATTGTCCGTCAATATCGGGCGCGACACCGAGAACGCGATCGCTTACTTTGAAAGAGAGCAATAGCAGTTGGCCGATTACAAACCCACATTAAACCTGCCGGATACCGAGTTCCCGATGCGCGGCAATCTCGCCAATCGCGAGCCCGAGCGCCTGCAGAACTGGCAGGACAAGGATCTTTACCAAAAAATTCGCGACGCGCGCGAAGGGCGCAATCGCTACATCCTGCACGACGGTCCGCCCTACGCCAACGGTGACATCCACATTGGCCACGCGGTCAACAAGATCCTGAAGGATATTATCGTCAAGGCGCGCACGCTGAACGGCGAAGATGCGCCCTACGTGCCCGGTTGGGACTGCCACGGCCTGCCGATCGAGCACCAGGTAGAGAAAGATATCGGCAAGGTCGGGGTCAAGGTCGAGGCCGACGAGTTTCGCCAGGCCTGCCGCGACTACGCGCTGAAGCAGATCGACAAGCAGCGTATCGACTTCATCCGCCTCGGCGTGCTCGGCGACTGGTACGACCCGTACCTGACGATGAATTACAAAACCGAGGCCAACATCGTTCGCGCGATCGGCAAGATTATCGAAAACGGCCACATTACCAAGGGTGAAAAACCGGTGCACTGGTGCACCGATTGCGGTTCGGCGCTGGCCGAGGCAGAAGTCGATTACCGCGACAAGAATTCGCCCGCGGTCGACGTGCGTTTCCGCGTCGTGGATGAAGCCGGTTTCATCGGCGCCCTGCACAGCGCGCCCGACCACCCGGGCGAAGGCCCGATGTCGGTGGTAATCTGGACCACGACGCCGTGGACCCTGCCGGCCAACCTGGCGGTCGCGCTGCACCCGGAACTGGAGTACGTACTTGTCGAAGCCACTACCGAGGACGGCAAGGAACGTTTGCTGCTCGCCGAGGAACTGATGAAGGACGCGATGGCGCGTTACGGAATCGACGATTACCACGTTGTCGCCTACGGTAAGGGCGAACTGCTCGACGGGCAACGCATGCGTCATCCGTTCTATGATCGCGAGGCGGTGATGGTGCTCGGCGATCACGTTACCACCGAGGCCGGCACCGGCGCGGTGCACACCGCCCCGGGTCACGGCCAGGACGACTTCGAAATCGGCCGCAAGTACGGTCTCGAGATCTACAACCCGGTCGGCGACAACGGCTGCTTCCTGCCCGATACCGAGCTGTTCGCCGGCGAGCACGTATTTACCGCGAACAATCACATCATCGACGTGCTGCGCGAGCACGGAACCCTGGTACACGCCGAGAACTTCGAACACAGTTACCCGCACTGCTGGCGGCACAAGACGCCGATCATTTTCCGCGCGACGCCGCAATGGTTCATCAGCATGGAACAGGCGGGCCTGCGCGACCTCGCGATGTCCGAGATCAAGAAGGTTCGCTGGGTGCCGGGCTGGGGCCAGGCGCGCATCGAGAGCATGATCGAGCACCGCCCCGACTGGTGCATCTCGAGGCAGCGCTACTGGGGCGTGCCGATCCCGCTGTTCGTGCACCGTGAAACCCAGGCAATGCATCCCGACACCGCGCAACTGATCGAGAAGGTCGCCCTGCTGATCGAGGACGCGGGCATCCAGGCCTGGTTCTCGCTCGATCCGGCGGAGCTACTCGGCGACGACGCCGACGCATACCTCAAGCTCAGCGACACGCTCGACGTCTGGTTCGATTCGGGCACGACGCACTACAGCGTGCTGCAGCAGGACGACCGTTTCGAGTTTCCCGCCGACATGTACCTCGAGGGATCGGACCAGCATCGCGGCTGGTTCCATTCCTCGCTGCTCGCGTCCTGTGCTATGCACGGGCAGGCGCCGTACCGGCAGGTGCTGACCCATGGCTTCACCGTCGACGCCAGGGGCATGAAAATGTCCAAGTCAGTGGGTAACGTGATCGCACCGATCAAAGTCACCAAGACGCTCGGCGCCGATATCCTCAGGCTCTGGGTCGCGGGCACGGATTACTCCGGGGAAATGTCGATATCGGACGAGATCCTGAAGCGCACTGCCGATGCCTATCGCCGCATTCGCAACACCTTGCGTTTCCTGCTGGCCAATACCAATGGTTTCAACCCGGCGCAAAACAGCGTCCCCGCGGGAGATCTGCTCGCGCTGGACCGCTGGATCGTCGCCGAGACCCTGGACCTGCAAAACGAGCTGCGCGAGCTCTTCGACGCCTACAACTTTCACGTCGCGGTGCAAAAAATCCACAACTTCTGCTCCGAGACGCTGGGCGGTTTTTACCTCGACGTGATCAAGGACCGGCAGTACACGACGCAGGCCGACTCGCTGGCGCGGCGCTCCTGCCAGACCGCGATGCACCACGTTAGCGAGGCCATGACGCGCTGGATCGCGCCGATCCTGAGCTTTACCGCGGACGAGGTCTGGGAAAACATGCCCGGCGAACGCGAAGAGCTCGGCGTGTTCGTAGCCGAGTGGTACGACGGCCTGTTCGATTACTCCAACGCCGAGGTCGACGGCGCGGTCTGGGACGCGCTGGAACAGGTCCGCGACGAGGTGACGCGCAAACTCGAAAAACTGCGCCAGGAGGGCAAGATCGGCTCCGGTCTCGACGCCGAAATCACGATCTTCGCCGACCCCGCGTTGCTCGGGCAGTTGCAGGTCATCCACGATGAATTGCGCTTCGTCATGATCACCTCCGCGGCAACGCTGGCGCCGCTTGACGACGCGCACGCCGACAAGGCAATCGGTTTACGCAACGGCGGGCGGGTGCTCATCGAAGCGGTTCCGAGCGCGCATCCCAAGTGCGTGCGCTGCTGGCATCACCGTGCGGACGTCGGCCAGCACGAAGCCCATCCCGCACTCTGCTCGCGTTGTGTCGACAACGTCGATGGTGACGGAGAGCAGCGCCGTTACGCCTGATCACGGTGGCGCCCGCATGACTCAGACGCGTTCCCAGCTCAGGTGGTTATGGCTCAGCCTTGGCGTGGTGCTGCTGGACCAGGGCGCCAAGCAACTGGCCGAGGCGCAACTGACTCCCCACCAGGCGGTAAACCTTTTCCCCTATTTCGACTGGTACCTGACCTACAACACCGGTGCGGCATTCAGCTTCCTTGCCGGCGCCGGCGGCTGGCAACGCTGGTTGTTTACGATTATCGCGATCGTAATCAGCCTGTTCATCCTGCACTGGCTGCGCAGGCTGCCGCCCGAGGACCGGCTGACCGCGCTAAGCTTAAGCCTGATTCTCGGCGGCGCGATCGGCAACCTGATCGACCGGGTCTACCTTGGCCACGTCATCGACTACATTCAGGTCTGGCTCGGCAGCTACCCGTTCCCGGCCTTCAATATCGCCGATGCCTCGATCAGTGTGGGCGCGATGCTGCTGATCCTGAGCAGCTTCGTTACCTCGGAGCGGTCCGGCGCCGGGGATGCCGAATGAGCGCTATCGAGCGGAATAGCCGGGTCACCCTTTTTTACCGGCTCGGCCTGACCGACGACCAGGTGCTCGAAGACAATTTCGACGATGAGCCGATGACGGTTGAACTCGGCCGCGGCGAGATGGCCGAGGGGCTCGAGCTCGCGCTGATCGGATTGCGCGAAGGCGACGAACAAACCATCGACATCGGGCCCGATCTCGCCTTCGGCTATATCGACGAAACCCTGTTCCGCTCGATCCCGCGAGCGGAGTTCGATCCCGAGCTGGAACTCGAAGTCGGCTTGATCATCGAGTTCGCCACCGACAACGGCGAAACGCTGCCCGGCACGATCCTCGATTTCAACGACGTCGAGGTTCGCGTCGACCTGAATCACCCGCTGGCTGGCCAAACGGTGCGCTACAGCGTTAAAATCGTCACCGTCGAAAACGATTCCCCGGAATCGGTCACGCTGCACTGATGGAAGTCCTACTTGCCAATCCTCGCGGCTTTTGCGCCGGTGTCGACCGCGCAATCGAAATCGTCGAGCGCGCCATCCAGCTGTTCGGCGCCCCGATCTACGTACGTCACGAGGTCGTACACAATCGTTTCGTCGTCGACGACCTGCGCGGCAAGGGTGCCATCTTCGTCGACGAGCTCGACCAGGTCCCCGACGATAATTACGTCATCTTCAGCGCACACGGCGTGTCGAAGGCGGTACGGCGCGAGGCCGAGCAACGCGGTCTCAGGGTCTTCGATGCGACCTGCCCGCTGGTCACCAAGGTGCACATGGAGGTAAGCCGCTATAGCCGCAAGGGTATCGAGACGATTCTGATCGGACACCGGGGACATCCCGAGGTCGAGGGCACGATGGGGCAATACGACAGTGCCAGGGGCGGCGAGATTTATCTTGTCGAGTGCGCCGACGACGTGCGCCGACTGCAGGTGCGCAATCCCGAGCAGCTTCGCTACGTGACCCAAACCACGCTGTCCAAGGACGATACCGCGATCGTGATCGACGCGCTTTACGCCACGTTCCCGGCAATCCAGGGCCCGAAAAAGGAGGACATCTGCTACGCCACGCAGAATCGCCAGGACGCGGTCAAGCAGCTGGCCGAGCGCTGCGACCTGATCCTGGTGGTCGGCTCGCGCAACAGTTCCAACTCGAATCGCCTGCGTGAAATCGCCGAAAACAAACAGATCGAAGGCTACCTGATCGACAGCGAAGCGGATATCCGCACCGAGTGGCTGGTCGACAAGCAATGCGTCGGCGTCACCGCCGGCGCCTCGGCGCCGGAGCTGCTGGTGCAGAACGTGGTCGCTTTCCTGCAGCGCCACGGCGGCAGCAAAACCGCGTCGCTGGGTTTCAGCGAAGACGTCATCTTTCCGCTGCCGAAACCGTTGCGGCAAGCGCCGCCTTAAACCCGCATGCTCCGACCACGCATCCTGTTGGTTAGCCTGGCCTGTCTCGCCTGGCTGTCTGGCTGCAGCATCGTCAACCTCGCCTACGACAACGCCACATCGCTGATCGCGGACCGGCTCGAGGACGCGTTTGCGCTGACCGAGGAACAAAGCGCCGGTTTGCAGCCTCGCCTCGATCAACTGCTCGCCTGGCACCGCAGCGAAGAATTGCCGCGCTACCGGGATCTGCTGGACGAGGCCGCGACGCGCGCCGTCGACGGGATCTCCGCGGCCGAAATTATCTGGCTCAGCGAATCGGTCAGGGTCAAATGGCACCGCTTGCTCGAGCGCACGATCGATTGCTGCGGCGATCTCGCGGTGACCCTGACGCGCGAGCAGATCGCCCACTTCGCGCGCTACCACCGGGAAGCCTCGGAAGACTTCGACGATTATCTGCGGATGTCGCTGCAGCAGCGCGAAATTTACCGCGAGGATCAGCAACTCGAGCGCCTCGAAAAATGGTTCGGAGATCTGGACTATTCCGTCGAACGACGCATTCGGGCTCGCCTGCAGTCGGTACCCGACATCTGGGAGCCATGGCTCAGGTTTCGCGAAGCGCGCCAGCAGGCAGTGTTACGCGTCCTCACCGAGGTCACCGACGGCGAGCAAATGCAACGCGAACTGAAATACGTGCTGCTGAGCCCGGACAGCGCGCACGCGCGTGAATTCGAACCACCGCGACGGGAATACTGGCGCCGCTACGCGGCCGCAATCGAGGATATCAGCAGCTGGCTATCGCCCGGGCAGCATCGTCACGCGGTCGAGCGGCTGCGCGACTACGC
>JBFGQE010000132.1:0-7455 GCA_041564355.1 Gammaproteobacteria bacterium
AGCTTGTCGCCGGCTTCTCCGGGGGTCATTTCCTTGCGCAACAAGCCCGAGACATCGACGTCGACGTGCTCGCTCATGGTGCGAACGGTGCGCGGATTCGCGCATATCTTGATCACCGGAAGAATCGGGTTGCCGATAATATTGCCTTGTCCGGTAGGAAAGAAATGCAGCACGTAACCGGCCGCCGCGGCCAGGGTCACCATTTCGGCCGCCGCCGATGACGAATCCATAAACCACAGGCCCGGCCCGGTCGGGGCCTCGGCCTTGTCGAGTACGCCGTCGACCAGACACTCTTTACCTATTTTCTGAATATTGCCGAGCGCCTTTTCCTCGATCGTGGTCAGGCCGCCCTCGATGTTACCCTTGGTCGGTTGCGAATCCGACAAATCCGAGGTCTTGAACCGGTCGATCAAATCCTGGTAACGATTAAACATGAACATAAAGCGCTCGCGTACCTCGTCGTTACGACAACGCTCGAGCACCAGGTGTTCGCCACCGGTGATTTCGGAAGTCTCGCCGAACAGCAGGGTGGTGTCATGAGGATAAAGCTTGTCGAAGGCGTTGCCGACGGTCGGATTCGCGCCGCAGCCGGAGGTGGTATCCGATTCGCCGCACTTGGTCGATACCCAGAGCGCGCTGATTGGCGCCTCTTCCCGTTTCAGCTCGGAGGCCCACTGCACGTACTCCTTGGCCACTTTGGAGGCGTTCATAATGGTTTCGTGATCGCCGTGTTGCTCGATTCCGAACCCGGTCACGGGTTTGCCGGTCGCGGCAATGCCCTCGACTATTTTTTGTGTCCAGCCGTTTTCGATTCCGATCACGACGACTGCGGCGACATTGGGATTGGCGCCGGTGCCGATCAGCGTGCGAAAGTGCAAATCCAGGTCTTCGCCGAACTGCAGGCGCCCGTAGGGATGGGGCAGGGCCATGGCGTTTGGAATGTTGTTGGCGACGGCTTCGCAGGCCGCGTTGGATAAATCGTCTACCGGCAGGATAATCACGTGATTACGGACTCCGATGCGACCGTTTTCGCGTCGGTAGCCTGAAAAGGTAGCTGTACTTAAATCTTGGGACATAATTTTATTCTCCGGACGGGGCATTGGGGACTGGTTGTCGTCGAAGCGTTACCAGCGCTTGGTCTTGATGTTTTGCACGTGTGCATGCTCGCCGATGCCGATATCGGCAACGACCTTGCCGATATCCGTGCCGTACTTGATCACGGTATCACCCTGCTTCATCGGTTTGATCGCGAGCTTGTGTCCGATCGGTATGTCACTGGCCGCCTCGAACTGGATCTCCTTGTCCTGGTCCATCACCCAGCCGGTTAGCTTATCCCCGGCCTTGACACCCTCGACGACGACCACGCCGACGCTGTCCCCTTCGTCATGTACTACAAAATCGATCATTGGCTTTTCCCGGTTATTGAGGTTTATTCAGGAATTTCAGAGGAAGAAATCGTATCCGAGTTTAGGTAATCAGTCAACTGGTCTTATATAAGACTATACTTACGAAATGATATTCTATTACCCGAGACCGTATTGCGGTTATAATCTTCGGTGGGCCGTCGATTTTCGCCCAAAGCTGTTGCGAAAGAAGATAACCGAACCCAGGGAACTCAATGCTTTCAACCGAAAAAGGCGCTATATCGTTGTACATCCAGGTCAAGGACCTGCTGATTGCAAAGATCGGAAACGGTGACTGGGTGCCGGGTAATATCATTCCCAGCGAAATCAACCTGGCGCGCGAGTTCGGTGTTAGCCAGGGCACCGTGCGCAAGGCGATTACCGAGCTGGTCGAAAACAACGTGTTGACGCGCAAGCAGGGGCGCGGGACTTTCGTCTCGACCCACGATCCGCAAAGGGCGCTGTTCCATTTTTTCCACATTACGGATAACGACGGGCACAAGGTGCTGCCGGACAGCAGGGTTTTGCGGATCGGTATAAAAAAGGCATCGGCCAAGGAGGCATCCTGCCTGGGGCTAGCGGCCAAAACCGAGGTAATCAGGATCGAACGCCTGCGCAATTTCTCCGCCCGGCCGACCATGGTCGAAACGATCACGCTGCCCGCCAGGCCGTTCGGTGAACTGGTAGGGGGAAACGGGGAACTGCCGAACACGCTTTACGAGCTGTATGAAAAACAGTTCGGGATTACCATACACAGCGCGGACGAGAAGCTTCGCGCAGTTGCCGCGTCAAAGCGCGACGCGGCGGTTTTGGGTCTGGAGGCCGGTACGCCGCTGCTCGAAATCGAACGCGTTGCGCTGACCCTGGATAAGAGTCCGGTCGAATTACGCGTCAGTCGCTGCAGCACGCACAATCACTACTACCATAACACCATCTTCTAGCTACCTCGGGGCAAACCGGACGATTGTAAAAATGTATTTGTTTCAGGCTCTAACAACGAGATAGACTTGCGCGATTATTCGTTAAACCGTTCCCTTTTGAAGGCACCCGCTGCGAGTGAATAACAGGATATTCAGCGTCTCGGACGCGCGCGAACTCGCGCGCCGACGCCTGCCGCGGATTATTTTCGATTTCATCGACGGCAGTGCCGGAGAGGAGACGGCCAGTGAATTAAACGTCGAGACGGTCGAAGCCCTGCGCCTCGTGCCCCGGGTGCTGGTCAACGTGGAGCAGCGCAACTTACGCAAGACCCTTTTCGGGCAGACCTGGAACCTGCCGTTCGGCATTGCGCCGATGGGCATGTGCAACCTGACCTGGCCGGATGCCGACGCGATGCTTGCCAGGGCGGCCAGGCATTACGCTATACCCCTGGGGCTTTCGACCATGGCATCGAGCAGCATCGAGAAGACGGCCGAGCGCGCGGGGGAAAACGCCTGGTTTCAGCTCTACGTCGGACAATCGGAAGAGGTCGCCTTTCACCTGGTCAAACGGGCCGAAACGCTGGGATATTCCAGCCTGATCCTGACCGTCGACGTGCCCGGTATCGGCGCGCGTCCCCGCGAGCAGCGTCATGGCTTTCAGTCGCCGTTTCGCATCAGGCCGAAACAGTTTTTAGATTTTGCCCTGCACCCACGCTGGTCGCTGACGACGCTCAAACGCGGCGTGCCGCGGCTGGCCAATGTGAACCTCCCCGGCGGCGTGGAATTTAAACGGGACGAAACCCGCGGCAGGATGGATTGGGATTTCCTGGCGCGCCTGCGCGATCGCTGGCCGGGTAATTTGATCGTCAAGGGCGTGCTCGGCTGCGACGACGCGGTGCGGATTCGTGACGCCGGGGCAGACGCGGTGTGCGTGTCCAATCACGGCGGGCGGCAATTCGATAGCGCGCCCGCCGCGATCCAGGTATTGCCGCAAATCAGGGCGTCAGTGGGACCCGACTACACGCTTCTGTTCGACAGCGGCATCCGCAGCGGCGAGGCGGTCATCAAGGCGCTCGCGCTGGGGGCCGATTTCGTCCTCGTCGGGCGCCCGTTTCTGTACGCCATGGGCGCTGGCGGTTATGCCGGGTTGCAGGAAGTGATCGAATTGTTTAGAACGCAGATTGATATCGGCCTGGCGCAACTCGGCTGCCCCGATATCGACGATGTCGATGCCAGCTACGTGTTGCCGGCATCGCTACCCGGCGGGAGGTGAGGCATTCGATGAAATTGCGCGGCGGCATGTTGCTCGCCAGGGCGTTGCAGGAAAAGGGCGTAACCCGGGTGTTCACGCTTTCCGGCGGATTTTGCAATCCCGCGCTGGAAGGCTTCATGGAGTGCGGCATCGAGGTGATCAACGCGCCGCACGAACAGGTTGCCGGTCATCTCGCCGATGGCTATACGCGCATTACGCGCAACCCGGCGGTTTGCCTGGTCGGTCCGGAGGGTTTCGCCACCGCGGTGCCGGCAATGATGGAGGCCTGGGGTGAGCGCTCGCCGGTGATCTTCGTCACCGGGTCGAGCACGTTGAAGCGCCAGGGCAGCGGTGGATTCAAGGAGATCGATGACGTGTCCATCGCCGAACCGCTGACCAAGTACAGCGTGTCGGTTAACGACGGCGAACGTATTTCAGAGATCGTCGACCGCGCGTGGAAGATCGCGCTATCCGGTTATCCCGGCGCGGTGCACATCAGTATGCCGGTAGACATCATGTTCAGCTCTTATGCCGAGGATGCGATGCGCGACGAGCGCCCGTTCGATCGCTCCGCCGGTCGCAGCGCGCGCGCCTGGCCTTGCCCGGAGGATCTCGACACGGTGCTCGACACGGTGCGCGCGGCGCACAAACCCGTCCTGATCGGCGGGCACGGGGCCTGGTGGTCACGTGCCGAGATTGCGCTCGAAGCCTGCGCGCGAAAGCTTAATATACCGGTGTTCAACGTGCCCTATCACCAGAAGCTCCTGTCCGAGGCCAGCGACGTCTACATGGGGCTGGCCGACGTTCACCAGTACCACCCGTCGCAAGCTGCGCTCGAGGAATCCGACGTCGTGATCCTGGTTGGCGCGCGGCTCGATAACCAGATGAACTTCGGCAACCCGCCGCTGTTTCCGGCCAGCACCAGGCTCGTCTGCGTCAACGGCTCGGCCGAGGAAATCGAGCAAAATCGCGCCGCGGATATCGCATTGTTGAGTGATCCGGGTGCGTTTCTCGACGCGTTGTCGGGCCTGCAGCCGTTTGCGCCCTCGTGGCTCGAAGAGAATCGGGCACGGCGCGCGCGGTGGGTCGAAGACATGCTAGCCGATGTTCCCGAGCTGGCGGATGACCGCATCCACCCGCTCGGGCTCGCGCTCGACGTGCAGTCTGCGATGCAGGACGGCGACTGGCTCGTCATCGACGGCGGCAACACGCATTTCTGGTCGGAGATCGCGGTCAATATTGCGGGTCATCGTGGTCTGCGGCTGGGCAATATCCTGCATCCGGGGACCTTCAGTATGCTCGGCGTCGGCGTGCCGTTCGCGACCGCGGCCAAGCTCGAAAACCCCGAAGCCGGCGTGGTCGTGATCAGCGGCGATGGCGCATTCCTTTCCGGCGGTTCGAGCATCGAGGCCGCCTTCCAGGAAAAGCTGCCGATCGTGGTCGTGATCGACAACAACGGCGGGCTCGACTGTATCTCGCAGCAGCAGGAACGTCTGTTCGCCAACCAGCAGCACTTCGCCACCGATTTTCGCGACATACCGTTCCACTCGATGTTCGAGGGCCTCGGCGGCCATGGCGAACTGGTCGAGCGCCGCGCCGACCTGGTGCCGGCGATCGAGCGCGCGCTCGCCAGCGGCAAGATCGCCTGCGTCAACGTGAAAACCGTTGGCCATATCAGCCCGATCGTGCTGGCGACCACGAGCAAGCGCGACAAGGCGTCGATCGAATGAAAAGGCATCTTCTCCGCGATAGCCGGTTCGGATTCGTGCTCGGTTCGTCATGCACGCGCCGGTGCACTCCGGTCCTGTGCGCGATTTCTCCTGGCGCTCAGGATAAAATCGCCCTATCCCCGAGGATTCCATGGCAAAGGTGAGTTCGCATATTCTCGATTCGGTTGGCGGCGGCCACGCGGCCGGCATTCGCTGCCAGCTTTTCGCGCGCGACGGAAAAGGTGCCAGCCAACTGGTTTTCGATATCCTGGCGAACGCCGAGGGGCGCATTGACGAGACGATTGCGCTCGATGACTTCGACGGGGGCGGGGAATTCGAACTCGTTTTGCACGGCGCGGAATACTTTGCCGCGCGCGGCATCGATGCGGGCACCACTGTCAGCGCAGTCGTAATCCGCTTTGTCATGGTCGACGATGCCCGGCGTTACCATATGCCGGTGATGCTCGCGCCGCATTCCTATTCCACCTGGTGGTCCGGCTAGCGGGTGAGCGGGCCGACGCTGCAATCGTCTCGGCGCATTCGCGCCACCCCTTACACGCCGCGCGTCGAGGCGCTCGGCGTCAGCGGCTACTCGGTGGTCAACCACACGATCCTGCCCAAGGGTTTTGTAAAATCGGTCGAGGAAGATTACTGGCATCTGAAAACCCACGCACAGCTGTGGGACGTTGGTTGCCAGCGCCAGGTCGAGATTCTCGGTCCGGACGCGGCGCGGCTGGTGCAGTGGATGACGCCGCGCGACCTTGTGCCGGCCAAAACCGGCCAGTGCCTGTACGCGCCGCTGGTCGATGAGCGTGGTGGCATGCTCAACGACCCGGTAATCCTGAAGCTCGCCGAGGATCATTACTGGCTGTCGATCTCGGATTCGGACATCCTGCTGTGGGCTCGCGGGCTCGCGCTCGGCCGAGGGCTCGAGGTCAGCGTCGACGAGCCCGACGTCTGGCCGCTGGCGGTGCAGGGTCCCGGGGCGGAAGACGTGGTCGCGGCCGTGTTTGGCGACACGGTGCGTGATATCCCGTTCTTTCGCTTCGCGCGGCTTGAATTCGATGGTCATGCACAGGTGATCGCGCGCTCGGGCTTCAGTCACCAGGGTGGTTTCGAGATCTATGTCGACGGCTACGCGCGCGGCCCGGCGCTGTGGGATGCGCTGTGGGAGGCGGGGCAGGCGTTCAGGCTCGAACCCGGCAGCCCGAACCTGATCGAGCGAATCGAGTCGGGTCTGCTATCTTACGGTAATGAGATGACCCGCGAAAACAACCCGTTGGAATGCGGTCTGGAGCGATTTTGCCGGCTCGATGGCAGCGTCGACTGTATCGGTATCGACGCGTTGCGCAGCATTGCCGAGCGTGGCGTCGAGCGGTTGGTTCGCGGCGTCATCTTCGACGGCGAGTCCTGCCCGTCGCCACGCCAGCCGTGGGCACTCACGGTCGAGGATCAACTGGCCGGGTGGATCACCTCGGCGGCCTGGTCGCCGCGATTCGAACAGAATGTCGCGCTTGGCATGCTCGAGCGAGGTTACTGGAAACCAGGCACGAGACTTCAGGTGGCCTGCGGCGACGGCACCACGCGTGCTGGCGTGGTCACCAAACTGCCCATGGAGGAAGGTTGATGGAAATCAAGTCGATGAAACTGTACACGCACGTCGAGCGCATTTACCGCGAGCTCGGCGAGCTTGGCAAAACGATCGAGGATCCGCTTAACGTCGACGAGTTAAGCGCTTTCGACCAGTTGCACTACCACGGCACTGACGCACTCGACGTCGCGCTGGCGCTGCTCGGTGGCGAGCCCGGGTCGAACTGGCTCGAAATCGGCTCCGGTCTCGGCGGGCCGGCTCGCTACCTGGCCGCGAATAGCGAGGCACGAATAACCGCGCTCGAGCTGCAGCAGGATCAGCACGAGGTCGCCAGAAGCCTGACCGAGCGCTGCGGGCTTGCCGACCGGGTCGAACACGTTTGCGCCGACATCCACAAGATAAGCTGGCCTCCGGGCCATTTCGACGCGATCGTCAGCTGGCTCGCGCTTTACCATATTCCCGAGCGGACCAGGCTGCTCGAAAAATGCCATCGCATGCTCAAGCCGGGCGGCTACTTTTATACCGAGGACCTGACCGCGCGTGGTGATATCGATGACGCGCAGCGCAGGATGCTCGAGCG
>JBFGQE010000133.1:0-7384 GCA_041564355.1 Gammaproteobacteria bacterium
ACCCCGCCGAACTCGGCCCTGCCGGGCAATTTTTCGGCGAGCCGCACCTGCCCGCCTAGGCGATCGGAGCGTTCGTGCAACTCCACCCGATGGCCGCGCTCTGCCGCGGTTACGGCGGCCTTCATCCCGCCCGGTCCGCCGCCGATTACCACCACGCGACGCGGCGTATCAGCCGACCCGACTGACCCCAGGCGCAGTTCGCGCCCGCTCACCGGGTTCTGGATACAGGATACCGGGAAATGCGCAAGCCGATGGCCGACGCAGGCCTGGTTGCAGGCGACGCAGGCGCGAATATCCTCGGCGCGCCCCGCCGCGGTCTTGTTAACGAACTCCGGGTCGGCGATCAGCGCCCGCGCGAGGCCGACCATGTCGGCCTTGCCATCGTCGATGATCGAGCTGGCGAGCTGCGGCTGGTTGATGCGCCCGGCCACCAGAACCGGCTTGCCCACCGCTCGCTTCAGGCGCGCCGAGTCTTCGACGACGAAACCCGGGGCAACACCCATCGGAGGAAACACGTGGATCCACCCGCCCGGCGTTGCCGACGAGCCGGAAATTACGCTGAAATAGTCGACCAGCCCCGCGGCGTCGAGCCGCCGACAAACCTCGAGCATATCGTCGCCGGGTAATCCCCGCTCTGTTTTCTCGTCCAGCGTTACGCGCACGCCAAGCGTCTTGTTCGCACCGATCCGCGCGCGGCAGCGCGACAGGATTTCACGCAGGAAGCGCATTCGGTTATCCAGGTTACCGCCGAACTCGTCTTTGCGCCGGTTAGTCTCCGGGTTCAGGAATTGCGCAACCAGGTAGCCCATGCTGGCGAGTATTTCGACCCCGTCGAGGTTTGCATCGGCGAGCCGTCCGGCCGCGGCGACGTAGCTGTCTATCAGCTCCCAGACCATCGCATTCGGCATCGGCACGGGCACCACGCGGTAGCGCTCGTCTGGCACGTCGGAGGCGGAATAGCTCAGTGGTTTCGACCCGTCGTGGCTCAGGCGGACACCGCGCCCGGCGTGAAACAACTGCCCGAACACCGGCGTGCCCTCGGCGCGACAGGTGTCGCCAAGACGCATCAAGCCGTCGACGATGCGATCGCTGCCGGCATAAAGGAACGAGTCCTCGAAGCCGTAACTCGGGTGCACCGTCATGCTTTCGAGAATAATCAGGCCGACGCCGCCGCGGGCCCGGCTCGCGTGGTAAGCAATCAGGTCATCACTGACCGTGCCGTCGTGCCCGAGCGTGGTCCCGTGTGGCGGGTTGAATACGCGGTTGGGCACGGAAGTCGGGCCGAGGTCTAGCGGTTGCAGCAACGATTCGAACATGGGAAGACGCGCAAATGACTTGCTAAACCCGCAAACTAGCAATAAATTTATTGCCTTGCAAAGTGACTCCGGCAACTCTTGACGTGACGCGGCTCGCCCCCCGACTGCTCCAGGTCCGCACCGATTTTCTCGCCCAGGTCGGCGACGGTCGACTCGAATGTCCGGTCGCGGAAGCCTCGGGTCTGCCAAACCTGTGTTACACCTGCCCCGATTTCTACGCGCTGGAACAACAGAGCGTGTTTCGCGATAACTGGGTGTTCGCCGGTTTCGCCCACGAGTTCGACAAAAAGGGAGACATGCGCCCCGTCGAACTGGGCGGGCAGCCGCTGGTGCTGGTGCTCGACGAGGCGGGACGTATCCGTGCATTTCACAACGTCTGCCGGCATCGCGGCGCAAAGCTGGTCGAAGCGGCTCGCAACGGCAGGAAAATTGTCTGCCCGAATCACTCCTGGAGCTATAGCCTCGGCGGCAAGCTGCTTGCGCGACCGCATTTTCACGGCGGCGAGCGCCACGACGTGAACCGGGCAGAATGCCATCGCGCCGACCTGGTCGAAGTGCGCTGCGAAACCTGGCACGACTGGGTATTCGTCAATATCAGTGGTACGGCCGAGGACTTCGCGCACTGTATCGAACCGATCGAAGACAAGCTCGAGGGTTACGATTTCGGCTCGCTGCGTTACGCCGAATCGCTCGAATTCGATCTCGACGCGAACTGGAAACTCGCGATCGAAAATTTTATCGAACCTTACCACGTGTTCTCCTGTCATCCCTGGCTGAACGATTTCGTCGGCATGGACGAACGCAGCGCGCCGGGCTTCGACGGCAAAGTGCTCAGCTGCGGTTACCGCTTTCAAAAGACCGACCCGGCGCGCGGCGGGCAATTACCGTGGTTTCCGAACCTGCCCGTGGACAAGCAGGACCGCGGCGACTGGTTCGTACTTTTTCCCAATTTCGCGTTCGAGATTTTTCCGGACCAGGTCGACCTATTCGTGGTAACGCCGCTCGGGCCCGACAAAAGCCGTGAAATCATTGCGCTGTATTTTGTCGGCGAAGGCGCCGACGCGAAAAACTACGCCGCGGCCCGTCGGCACGTGATCCGGAACTGGAATGAACTGAACCACGAAGACATCGGCATCATCGAACGCATGCAAGCGGGTCGTCGCTCGGAGAGTTTCGATGGCGGCGTGTTATCGCCCTATTGGGATCCGGTGCAACAGCACTTCGCGCGCCTTGTCGCCGGAGATATTGCCGCTGCGGTCGAGGGCAGTTGATTCAGGTCAATAAGGTGGACGCTGCGAGGCGTAGTCTGGGCATATTCGATTGTTACACCGTGCATCATGCCAACGACATCACTGTTTCACGAGGATCTAATCCGGCGCTACGATAAACCTGGGCCACGTTACACCTCGTACCCTCCGGCGACCGAGTTTCACGATGGCGTCGATGAATCTGACTTTCGTGACTGGGCAAGGCTGAGCAACGAAGAGCCGATCCCGAGACCGCTGTCGCTCTATTTCCACATTCCGTTTTGCAGTTCGATCTGTTACTACTGCGCCTGTAACAAGGTCATCACCAAGCGCAAGGAAAAAGCCGAGCCCTACCTGCGCGACGTCTACCGCGAGATCGAGTTACAGTCGAAACTGTTCGATACCGACCGCGAAGTGCGTCAGTTGCATTGGGGCGGCGGCACGCCCGGCTTTCTGTCGCGGCAACAAATCCAGGACCTGATGGAACAGACCGCGGATCATTTCCGCCTGACCGACGACGCCAACAGGGATTATTCGATCGAAATCGATCCGCGCGTCATGCAGGCGGGTGACGTGGCGCATCTGCGTCGACTCGGCTTCAATCGGATCAGCCTCGGGGTGCAGGATTTCGACGATCGCGTGCAGCGCGCCGTCAACCGCGTGCAAAGTATCGAAACCACCGCCGCGGTGATCGACGAGGCCCGCCATCACGGCATGCGCTCTATCAACATCGACCTGATATACGGCTTGCCGTTTCAATCCCTGCAAAGCTTTACCCGGACCCTGGCCACGATTACCGATCTCGATCCCGACCGGGTGGCAATCTATAACTACGCTCACCTGCCCCACCGCTTCCCGCCGCAGCGACGCATCAACGCAAGCGACCTGCCCAGCGCGGACGAAAAGCTCGAGATTCTGCGCAGGGCGGTCGAGTTTCTCGGCGAGTCGGGTTATGACTACATCGGCATGGATCATTTTGCGAAACCGCGCGACGAACTCGCCGTGGCGCGCCGTACCGGCGCCCTGCAGCGCAACTTCCAGGGTTACAGCACCCATGCGCATTGCGATTCGGTCGGTTTCGGGGTATCCGCGATCAGCCAGGTGCAGGATCACTTCAGTCAGAACGCGACCGGCCTGGACGAATATCACGCCGCGCTCGAGCAAGGGCGTCTGCCGCTGGTGCGCGGCTATCAAAGCGAGCCCGACGATCTGATCAGACGCGATATTATTCAGGGGCTGAGCTGCCATGGCCGGCTCGACATCGGTGCGCTGGAAGCGCGCTGGGAAATCGATTTCGAAAGCTACTTTGCCGACGAGTTGTCGCGGTTACAGGAAATGCAGGACGACGGCCTGCTCGAGCGAGACGAGAAGTCGATTTGCCTGAACGATCCCGGTCGACTGCTGGTACGCAATATCTGCATGGTGTTCGATCGCTACCTACCGCGCGACCGGGTCACGCCGCTGTTTTCGCGCACGCTTTAAATCAGGAAGAAATTGATCCAGATCAACAACCCGAAGGGCAGTTTTGCTATGCTTTTAATTGACTCCTACTCTTTTTAATGAGTATTCAGCCGATCCCCCCCAGGGTCGGCTATTTTTTTGGCCGATCGACGATCCGATCCTCGTCCAGCAGGATCCGGTGAGCCGGCCCCTCCAGGTCATCGTACTGCCCGTCGCGCACCGCCCATAGCATGATCCAGACGATCAGACCGAGCAGCAGCAGCGACACCGGGATCAACAGGTATAGCACTTCCATTAGCGTGACAACCTCAGCGCATTGAGCACCACCACGAGTGAACTCAGCGACATGCCGGCCGCGGCCAGCCAGGGCGCGACCAGTCCGGCGGCGGCGGCCGGGATCGCGGACAGGTTATAGGCCAGGGCCCAGGAGAGGTTTTGCCGGATCACGCGTCGCGTGCGGGCGGCGCGTTCGAACAGCTCGTTGATCAGCTTCAATCGATTGGCCAGCAGCACGATATCGGCACTGGTCCTGGCCAGGGCGCTGGCCCCGGCGACCGCGATGGACAGGTCCGCGCGCGCGAGCACCGGTGCGTCGTTGATGCCATCGCCGACCATCAATACGCGTGCGCCCCGCATCTGCAAGGCCTGTACCGCGGCCATTTTCTGTCGCGGTGACTGCTCCGCGCGCCATTCGTCAATCCCCGTGGTCAGCGCGACCTGGCGTACCGCGGCGGCACGGTCGCCGCTCATCAACAACACCTGTTTGCCCCGTGCCTGTAACTGCGTAACCAGCGCCGCCGCGTCGTCGCGTACCCGGTCGCTAAAGCAAAACAGGGCGAGCACCTTATCAGCGCACGCGAGTACGACCTCGGTCTCTCCCGCGTCGTCGCCACGCTCCAGCCATTCCGTCGGCATGCTCGCCAGGGTCCGCGAGGCGATGAAATCGGCGCTGCCGATATAATATTCCACGCCATCGATACGTCCACGCAGCCCCCCGCCCGCCACGTTTTCGAGGTCGTCAACCGTGCGCGGCGCCCGCGACGGATATTCCTCGCACAGGGCCCGCGCCAGCGGATGCTCCGAATGGCGCTCCAGCGCGAGCGCGATTTCGAGGCAATCGGCCCGATCGGCTCCCGCGCGGCACAACAATCTAGTTAAAACCGGCAGGCCGCAGGTCAGCGTGCCGGTCTTGTCGAAAACGACATGACTGATCTCGCTCAAAGCCTCGAGCGCCGCGCCGTGCTTGACCAGCAAGCCGGCCGCCTGCATGCGGCCCAGCGACGCGCTGATCGCGGTCGGCGTCGCCAGCGACAGCGCGCAGGGACAGGCGACGATCAGCACCGCCAGCGCGGTTTCGAACCACCGTTCACCGTGCTGCAGGTACCAGTAGAGCGCGGTGGCGCCGACCGCGATTAGCAACACGACGATAAAGCGGGACGCGACCCGGTCGGCGAGCTGCGCCAACGGCGGCTTGTCTGCCTGCGCGCGTTCGATCATGCGCTGAATCTCGGACATGACCGTGTCGGCCCCGACCGCGGTGACGCGAAGCTGCACCGGGTGTAACAGGTTGATACTGCCGCCGAGAACGGCAGCCCCCGGTTGTTTATCGAGCGCTGTGCTCTCTCCGCTGAGCAGCGCTTCGTCGAACGCGGATATGCCGTGCAGGATGATGCCGTCGGCCGGAACTGTTTCACCGGGGCGCAGCAGGATGCGATCGCCCACCACCAGCTGCGCCGCGGGCAGTGTTTCCTCGGTTTGCCCCGCCTCGTCGAGCCGCGTCGCGGTCAGCGGCATCGCCTGTACCAGTTTTTCCACCGTGTACGCACAACGCTGGCGCGCGACCGCCTCGAAGTAGCGACTCGCGGTAAGAAAGAATACGAACATGACCACCGAGTCGAAGTAGATTTCGCCCCGACCGCTCAGCGTGGCCGCGAGGCTGCTGGCAAAGGCGATGCCGATGGCGAGCGAAACCGGCAGGTCCATGCCGACCCGGCGCTGTTTCAAATCGCGCCATGCGCCGACGAAAAAAGGCGGCGCGGCGTAAAACACCACCGGCAGGGTCAGGCCCAGGCACAGCCAGCGAAACAGTTGCTCGAATCCGCGCTCGATGCCGGACCAGGCCCCCGCATAAAGGCTGATCGACAGCATCATGACCTGCATGCCGAACAGGCCGGCCACGGCGAGGCGGCGCTGCTGCCGGCGACGATCGCGCTGGTAAGCGGCCTGTTGCCGCTCCGGGTCGTAGGGCAACCCGCGGTATCCGATCGCATGGATCGCCCGCAGAATATCGCTTAGCTTAATCCGGGTTTCGTCCCAGGTTACCCAGGCTCGCTGCGTGGCGTAATTGACGTGCACGTCTTCGATTCCCGGCAAGCCGGCAAGATGTTGCTCGATCAGCCAGACACAGGCGGCGCAGGTAATGCCTTCGAGGATCAGGCTCGTCTCGCGCTTAGCGTCGTCGAGGCTGCGCACGAAGTGCCGCTGCAGCGGTTCGCTGTCGTAGATCTCGGCGTCGCGCAGCAGACCCGGAACGAGGTCGCGTGCGCTGCTCGAAGCGGCCGTGCGTACTCGATAGAAACCGGCATGACCGGCGGCAACGATGGCCTCGGCAACCGCGGAACATCCCGGGCAACACATCGGCTGATCGACGCCGTCGATGGTCACGCTGAATTCAGCCCCGGCGGGAATCTCGAGGCCGCAATGAAAGCACAGGGGTGCACAGCGCCCCTCTGCGAACGACTCGAGGTTCGCGTTTTCGGCAAAAGAGAGATTTGTACTCAAGCTGGCAACCACCCGAACTGATCCATGGTTTCTCCGAGAAAAACCGTTTCCGTCATGATGCCCTCCGGATCACCCTGGATCTTGACCTGAATCAATATAGGGAGCGTGAGCGTATCGATAATTCATCGCAATAAAAACCACGGTCAGGCCCATGTTCATACAACATATAATCGGATTGTTTACCGACCCGACTCGCACCTGGGAGCGTATCCGCGAGGAACACGCGGGAGGACAGGCCGGGGTACCCTGGCACGTATTCGTGCTGGCGCTGGTGCCCGCGGTATCGGGCTTTATCGGCACCACGCGGGTCGGCTGGCGCATCGGGGTTGGCGACCCGATACGCATGACCGACGAGTCGGCGCTGGTGATCGCGGTGATTTACTACATCGCGCTGCTGGTCGGCGTTTTTTCGGTAGGCTGGGTCATTCAGCAACTCGGCAAGGCGTACGAGATCGACAAACCGCTCGGCCTCTGTATCGCGCTGGCGGCCTACACCGCGACCCCCTTATTCCTGATCGGGGTAATGGAAATCTACCCGTTACTCTGGCTAAACCTGCTGCTCGGCCTGCCGGCGCTCGC
>JBFGQE010000134.1:0-7357 GCA_041564355.1 Gammaproteobacteria bacterium
CCGCAAGAAACTCAGAAAGACCAAGGTCATCGCCACCATCGGTCCGGCCTGCGACACGACGCAGCGGCTGAAAGCGATGATCGAGGCCGGCATGAACGTGGCCCGCCTCAACATGTCGCACGGCGACGAGGAATCCCATGCCAGGACCGTGGCGAGAATTCGCGAGGCCGCGGCCGAATGCGGCGCCACCGTCGCGATCATGGTCGACACGCGGGGCCGCGAAATCCGTAGCGGCAAGGTCGAAAACGACCAGGTATTGCTCGATGCGGATCATCCCTTCACGCTGTACGACGACGGGCGCGCCGGTGACGAAAAGGGGGTCAGCATCTCGCTCAGGGGTTTCGATCAACACGCCAGGCCCGGCCACCGGGTGCTGATCGACGACGGCCAGATCGAGCTGCGTGTCGAGTCGGTGGAATCCGGCCAGGTCCATTGCCGCATCGAGACCGGCGGCGTGTTGCGCAACAACAAGGGGGTTAACCTGCCGGACACCGCCGGCGCGATCGACGAAATCGACTACGATACCGGTCGCGAGCTGGGCTTTGCCGCCGAGCAGGCGGTCGACTTCCTCGCCGCCTCGTTCATCCGCAACGCGCAGGAAGTGGACCGCATCCGCGCGCAGCTGACCGAGCTCGGCGCCGATATCCCGATCATCGCCAAGATCGAGAATCGCGAGGGCGTGGAAAACATCGAGGAAATCATCGAGGCCGCCAACGGCATCATGGTTGCGCGTGGCGACCTCGGCGTCGAGCTCAGCATGGGCGAAGGCCCGACGATCCAGAAACGCATTATTCGCGCCACCGTCGCCAACGGCAAGCCGGTGATTACCGCGACGCAAATGCTCGACTCGATGGAGCGTAACCCGCGACCGACCCGCGCCGAGGCGAGCGACGTCGCCAACGCCATCTTCGACGGCAGCTCGGCGGTAATGCTCTCCGGCGAGACCGCCTCCGGTTCGCGCCCGGTGGAAGCGGTGCGCACCATGGTGGACCTCGCGCTCGAAGCCGAGCAGAGCCTGCGCGAGTTCGGCACGCTGCAGCAAATCAAGCCGCACCCGTCGCACGAGGTAACCGAGGCGGTGGCGCAGGCCACCATTACCATGGCGAACCACCTGAACTCGGCGGCGATCATGGTCATGACCGAAACCGGCTTTTCCGCGCGCCTGGTGTCGAAGTACCGGCCCGACTGCCCGATCCTGGCGTTTACTTTTACCAACGAAGTGGTGCATCGCCTGGCGATGAGCTGGGGTATCTACGGATTTCTCTACACCGGGCCCGATGACGACGACGAGCGCCTCGGGTTCGCGATCGAGACCGCGAAAAAAATCGACCTGGTCGAGCCGGGTGACACGGTGATCGTGATTACCGGCCCGTCGCGCCAGGCCGGCAGCACCAACATGATTCGCGCGCTGAAAGTGGAATAGCCCGGCCCCGACGACCGGTCTGAAACCAACCAAACGATCAACGGTCATAAACATGAGACAGTGCGCATGTCATCGCATTGCCGGATGCGCATGGCCTGCCCGGGTTTCTCGAGTCGGTATACTTTTCCCGATTCAATGTATGCGGGCTTCGGCCGATCAAAAGATCTAGAAGCCGCTTTTTTCCTGTGCTCATCGCTAGACGGGGGATGGTATGAGTCGCGCGCCAGGCGCTGAAATAACCGACCTCGAGATTGTCAATCGATTTGCAATCTCGCTGTTGCAGCAGAATTCTCTCGACGACCTGCTCTGGAGCATGGCCGCCAACCTCGGCGAGGTGCTCGGCTTCGAAGACTGCGTCATCTACCTGGTACAGGGAGACGAGCTGTTACAAAAGGCGGCTTACGGGGTCAAGAACCCGGTCTCGCGCGATATCAAAAACGAAATAACCGTCAAGCTCGGGCAGGGCATTGTCGGCAGCGTCGCGCTGACCGGCAAGACCGAGAACGTCCCCGACCTGTCGGTCGATGCGCGCTATATACAGGATGAATTCAGCGGCCAGTCCGAACTCGCGGTAGCGCTGGTTTCCGAGGGCCGGGTCATCGGCGTGCTCGACTCGGAATCGTCGAAGCTGAACGGTTTCGACCAGCATGATGTCGACATGCTCGAGTCCCTGGCCAACATCGCCGCGCCGCGGATCGCCGCGGCGCTGGCCCAGCTGGAAAAGGAGAAGGCCGAGCAGGCGATGCGCGAAGCCAAGCAGGAAGCGGAACGGGCCAACCGTGCCAAGTCAGAATTCCTGTCAAGAATGAGCCACGAGCTGAAAACCCCGCTCAACGCGATCCTCGGATATTCCAACCTGATGAAGATCGAAGCCGGGCAGGATTACGACCCGCGCATCGACAAGATCCTGTTTTCCGGCCAGCATTTACTCGACCTGATCAACGAGTCGCTCGACGTCGTCCGGGTAGAGCAAAACGCGATTTCGCTGACGCTTCAGCCGGTCGACCTCGGCGAGGTGATAACGGATTGCGTTGCCCTGCTGCAGCCGGACGCCGAAAAAAACCAGGTGACGTTGAAAACCTCCAGCGAAGACCTGGTGCTCGTCACCGACCATCAGCGCATGCGGCAGATCATGCTCAATCTGGTTTCGAATGCGATCAAGTACAACCGGGCGCAGGGCGAAGTCACGATATCGGCGCGCGACAAGGACGGGACGCGAATCGAAATCCTGGTCGAGGATAGCGGGATCGGCATGTCCGCCGAGGAACTGGAACAGCTGTTTCGACCGTTCACCCGTTTCGGCGAGCGGCAGGACAGCGTCGAGGGACACGGCATCGGCATGATGATCACGCACCAGCTCGTGCAGGCGATGGGCGGAGAAATCGACGTCGCGAGCGAACCCGGCACAGGCACCCGGGTTTCGATCACGCTGCCAAAACATCGACGCCAATCGGTAACCTGAGCGCGCCGGGTTGAATGGCGATTAATCCGCCTCCGAATTGAAGCACGCGCCAGCGTAGCCCGGGCTCGGCAAAGAAAAAGGGGACGGAGTTTTCACGCCGTCCCCTTCCAGGTTTCGCTCGGTGTCGCGGGAAAAGCGGCTTGCTAGTTCGGCTCCCGGGGAAACCGCGAAGCATCTCGATCTCCCGGCGAGTAAGGCTTGGGCAGCTTGTCTTCCTGGCGACGGTCCTGGCGGATACTGGAAAGCTCCTGTTCGTGGTTAAACAGTAGTTCCAGCGCGACCTTGTAGGTCTTGAATGCCCGCTCGTAGCGATCCTGGTCCGGGAACAGCGTGTTGATGTACTCCATCAGCAGCGCGGTCGGCAGGCCCACCAGCGAGCTGACGATCGCCACCGCCGCACCGGCCTTGATGTCTCCGCCATGGCTCAGCGCGAGGTAAAATCCGGCGAAGGTACCGATAATACCGATCAGGATAATCATAAACGGCGCCCGCGCCAGCAGGCCGGCAATCGCCTCCGAGTCGAAGATCTTGAAGGTCGTGCCGAAGTGCGGGTTCCGGTCGAGCGCGATCCGGCTGATCATTTCGTAATCCGGCGACTGGCCGTAGCCCTGATCCTTGATTTCGTTGGTCGTCAGTTCGATGATCGCCTCGGTGCCTTCCACCATGTCGAACCAGCGGTCGAGCATTTTCGGCTGCTCGCCGGTGGCCAGGTTCTTCTCCACCAGGTCTTCCTGGGTTTTATCTATCAGGATATTCGCCTTGGTGTCGAGCTGGTGTGACTGCAGCTTGAGTTTTTCCGCCTCCTTGATCTTGGCGCGCAATTCCTCGAGGTAAGGGTCCTTGCCCGAATAGAGCGAAACGGGTATCGCCAACTGGCCGGCCGACAGCGTCGGGTCGAAGTTGGCGGCCAGCGCCACCTCGGCCTGCTGTCGCACGCTGTCGACGTAGGCCAGGTCCGACGGCTGCGTTTGCACTTTCTTATACTCGAAAACCGCGTAATAAAATGCCGTTGCGAAGCGATTGAGCGAGGCGATCTTGTAATGCAAACCGAATTTGAAAAAACAAAATACGATGAAACACCCCCCGATACCGGCGATGAACATTCTTCCGATCACCTGGTTGGTGAGCTGCGCATCGAAAATGAACACGAAATACGCTGCCGTCGCGAGAATTGCTAAAAAGATGTACTTAAACATGGTGGCTCCTAACCCGTTACGCGGATCAAAATAGAGTTTTACTCTTCCGAATATAGTCGGAATTCAAGAATTGACGCCTGTTCTTTCTTACAGTCGTACTCGAGACAGGTTGCCTTTTGCCCAACCAGCTCGACGGGCACCGGTGTCGCGGTGCGATATCCCAGCGCGGCGATACCCAGGTCCGCCTTCAGCTGCGCCCTAAACTCGTAATCGCCCATTTCCTCGACATCGAAAATGAAGTTGTACATCGCAAGCGCGCGATCGTTACTCAACTTCATGTTGTATTCGTACGCCTCTTCCCCCACGGGAGAGGTATCGTTGATATCGAAGTAGCGTCCACGGAAGATCGGCGAGGTCATGCCGTTGATCTTGAGCGACTCGACCTGCTTGGCCGCATCCTCGGTTTGATAAATACTTTTCGCGTATTTCGGAATCATGACCCGCAGCAGGTCCTTCATACTGTCGGAAAGCTCGGCCGAGCCGCGCACGAAATAGGACTCCTGGAAGTTGATCCGGACCTTGCCGGTCTTCTGGTCGATGTCCACGGTTCCGCTTGCATCGCCCTTGAAGTTCTCGAGAAGATTATCGACGATCTGTTCGCGAGCCTGCTGCGCCTGTTTCTTGGCTTGCTCGGCGTCGAGAAACGGCTTGATCTCGGCATCCTTTTGCGCCTCGAGCTGGGCCAGTTGCTGCGCCAGCTCCTTGGCATGCTCGGCTTCGACCTCCGCCTGCGCGCGCTTCCTCGCCTCGTCCATCGTTTCACGCTTGGCTTGCTCTGCAGCCGCCTGCGCCGCCGCTTTCGACGCCGCCTCCGCGGCCGCTTGCGCCTCTGCCAGCTCGCGTGCCTTTTGCGCCTCGAGCCTGGCTTGCTGCTCGGCCAGCTCCTGCGCCAGCGCCTGCCGGGCCTCGGCCTCGGCCTGCTTTCTCGCTGCCTCCGCGGCAGCCTCAGCCGCAGACTGTGCCGCGGCGCGTGCCGATGCCACCGCGGTCGCTTCCGCCTGCGCTTCCGCCATGGCCAGCTGCTGCGCCTGTTGTGACTGCATTCTCGCCGCCTGGGCGGCCAATTCTCTGGCGAGCATCTGCTCGGCTTCGGCTGCTGCCTGCTGCCTGGCTGCCTCCGCGGCCTGTTGCGCTGCCGCCTCGGCAGCAGCCCGGGCCACCGCTACTTTCTGCGCTTCCATTTCCGCTTTTTGCTGCGCCAGGGCCTGCTCTTTTTCGCGCTGTTGTCGCTCGAGTTCCCGCGCCGCTTCCTGCTCCTGCTGGAGGCGCTGCTGCTCGAGCCTGGCCACTTGCTGTTGCTTTTGCCTTTCGAGCTCGGCCTGCTGCTGAGTCAATTGTTTTACGCGTTCCATTTCGGCGGCAATAATGGCCTGCGTGGTGCTTTCGAGTTGCGCCTGTTTCGCCGTAATGGTTTGCTCGAATTCCTGTTTAGCCGACGATACTTCGGCTTCCTTTTCCTGTTCCAGCTTGGCCAGTTTTTCCTGCAACTCTCGCTGCTTTTCCGCTTCGAGCTCGGCCTTTTGCTTTTCTACTTCCTGCTCGTGCTCGAGTTCGAACTTGGCGACGAGACGCTCGTACTCGACCGCAGCCTGGTTCTGCTGCTGGGCCAGCATCTGGGTGAATTGCTCGACCAGTTGTTTCGCCTTCTGCTCGCGCTCCGCCTCGATTTCTTCCAGCGACTTCACCGCATTCTGCGCCAGCATATCGCGGCGCTCCTGCCTGGCCTGTTCGGCCGCGGCAACCTCTTCCTGCAGTTTCTTGTAATCGGTAGCGATCTGCTCGATCGTCTCCTGGCTTTTCTCCTGCTCGGCGATGATTTCATCGCTCGAGTAAATCATGAATACGATCGCCAGCACGGCAAACAGATCGATCATGGGAATCAGTGCGTCGATAGTTTTCGACTTGTTCGAATCGGCTTTAGTAAAGAACATGGCTAGTTATCGGTTGGGTCGGAATCCGTGTTATTAGGGTGCAGTGTTTAATAATAGGTCAGATTGACAAAAAACCACGGCCAATTTTGGTGATACATGTCACACAGGCCCGCAGGCTCTGATTCGCCCTGGGAAATCACTCGCTTGGCGCCGACAGCCCTCGATCAAAAATTTAATAATAATGTTAAAAATCAATAATTTAAGATTATTATTTCGAAACTTTATTAGAAGATTTCGGGCCGAACAGGTCGATGCGCGAATTTGCCGCGAATCATGCTGTCCCGTGATTCGATTCGGCGATCAGTTGACGGTCCGGCCGATTCTCCGAAGGCCCGGCAATCCCGCCAGTTCGCGGATAGCGACTAAAATAGATGTATCCCTGGTTATCAGCGCAGCTCGATTTGAAAGACTACAGAAATCATCCCCTGCTAACTCGACGAGAAACCACCGACCCAACGGACCGGCGGTCAAGGCGAATACGTGCCGCGGTCGTGTCCTCGATCCTGCTGTTCGCGACCAGCGCGATGCTGACGGCCTGGTTTATCGCCGACTACGAGCAAGCTTCTCGACAACCGGCAAGCGCCCTTCCCGTTGAAAACGAGGCGGCGACTCCGCGCATCGAAAACCAACCTGCCCCGGATACCGAAGCGACGATCGAGACAGCCTACCGGCCCGACAGCCCGGTGACGAGCCTGAGCAATGAACGGGCGTATCCGCCTGATGATCCCGGCACGTCTTCCGCTCTTCCCGCTAACCTCAAAGCGACGCTCGAGGCATTACGACTGGACGGCGTGACGGTAGAGCAAATAAACGAAGACGATCAACGCGTGACGATTGTCGGCTTTGCCGCAGACAATGTACGGGTCGCCGCCTACATGAGGGTGCTGGATAACGAGGTGGGCAAACCGATATTGAACTTTGTGCAGAAAGGCCAACGGCGGGAACAGTCGGTCAGCGAATTTTCTATCGCGCTGAAGAAGTAGTCAGGAATCAAAATCAAATTCCGGCTGCCAGTAGTGCGTGATTTGGCTGACCGTCAATCGACCTTGGCCCCACTTATCTCACTCAACTTTTGCCAGATCCTTACCATCGCCAGGGTATCGAGACGGCAGTAGGCGCGTAACGACGCCCGTACGGCCTCTTTCTCGTCCGGGTCTTCGATTTCATGCAGCTGCGGGAAGAGATCCATCGCCACGTCCCCGCTTTGCACGACCAGGTTTTTATAATCCAGCTCGGGGTCATTCGGAAACAGCGCGGGCAACACGGACTTGATCGAGAAACTGCCGTGAAAATCGGGGTGGTAATACATCAGCCTGTTAAACGGAATTTCCAGATCTTTGAACCG
>JBFGQE010000135.1:0-7290 GCA_041564355.1 Gammaproteobacteria bacterium
TGGACAAACAAAGGTGGCCGGTTTCGGCGAACGCGATGGCGTGCTCCATGGTTTCACGATCGCGAATCTCGCCGATCAGGATCACGTCCGGCGCCTGGCGCAGCGTGTTCTTCAGCGCGATCTCGTAAGACTCGGTGTCGACCCCGACCTCGCGCTGGGTGACCAGGCAGTTGCGATGATCGTGCACGAATTCCACCGGGTCCTCGATGGTAATGATGTGGCCGTGCGAATGGCGATTCCGGTAGTCCACCATCGACGCCAGCGAGGTCGATTTACCCGAACCGGTGCCGCCGACGAAGATCACGAGGCCGCGCTTGGTCATCGCGATATCCTGCAGAATCGGCGGCAGGTTCAGCTCGTCGAAAGTAGGAATTTCGGAGTTGATGATGCGCAGTACCATGCCGCTACTGCCGCGCTGCACGAACGCGTTGACTCGGAAGCGAGCGACGCCGGGCAGCGCGATCGAAAAGTTACATTCCTGGTTTTCCTCGAACTCGGAAACCTGCTTGTCGTTCATGATCGAACGCGCCAGCATCTGCGTGTGATTCGGTGACAGGTTTTGCTTCGAGACCGTGGTGACCTTGCCGTCGATTTTCATCGCCGGGGGAGACCCGGTGGTGATAAACAGGTCCGAGCCGTCCTTGCTGACCATCATGCGCAGCAAGTCGTGCATGAAACTGATTGCCTTGTTACGATCCATTACAGTCCCCGTTGCGAATTGGATTTCCGATTATAACGCATCCGGAGCCGCGGCCTTACGCTGCGCCTCTTCCTTGGACACCACGCCCGATGCGAGCAGGGTCTTCAGGTTTTGATCCAGCGTCTGCATGCCGACGTTCTGGCCGGTCTGGATCGCGGAATACATTTGCGCGACCTTGTCTTCGCGGATCAGGTTACGAATCGCCGGCGTGCCGATCATGATTTCGTGCGCGGCGATTCGCCCGCCGCCGATTTTCTTCATCAGCGTTTGCGAGATGACCGCCTTCAGCGACTCCGACAACATCGAACGGACCATGGCTTTTTCCGCGGCCGGGAATACGTCGACGATACGGTCGATGGTTTTCGCCGCGGAACTGGTGTGCAGGGTACCGAACACGAGGTGCCCGGTTTCTGCCGCCGACAGCGCGAGGCGTATGGTTTCGAGGTCGCGCATCTCGCCGACCAGGATCGTATCCGGGTCTTCACGCAGCGCCGAGCGCAGGGCTTCGTTGAAGCCGAGCGTATCGCGATGGACTTCGCGCTGGTTGACCAGGCATTTCTTGCTCTCGTGGACGAATTCGATCGGGTCCTCGACGGTGAGAATATGGCCGTACTCGCTGTCGTTCTTGTAGTCGATCATCGCGGCCAGCGTGGTCGACTTGCCCGAGCCGGTCGGACCGGTGACGAGCACGATACCGCGCGGGTACTCGGAAATTTCCTGGAAAATCTTGGGCGCGTTCAAATCCTCGAGACTCAGAATCTTCGACGGGATGGTCCGGAAGACGCCGCCGGCGCCACGGTTGTGGTTAAACGCGTTAACGCGAAAGCGCGCGAGGCCCGGTATTTCGAAAGAGAAGTCGGTCTCCAGGTATTCTTCGTAATCCTTGCGTTGCTTGTCACTCATGATGTCGTAAATCATGTCGTGCACTTGCTTGTGGTCCATCTCCGGCACGTTGATACGCCGAATATCGCCGTCGACGCGAATCATCGGTGGCAATCCGGCGGACAAGTGCAAATCGGACGCGCCCTGTTTTACGCCAAACGCGAGGAGCTGAGCAATATCCATGAAGTTTCCTTAAATATAGTTAACGGGATTTCTAAAAATCATGACGGGCTTTGTTTATCGCCTGCTGGCAAAACATTTATAATCGACGCGCTCGCCGTAGTAACTATTGATTGACTATAGCAAAACTTATGCAGAACATTGAAAAAAATCTATCCCAGGTGCACGCGCAGATCGAGGCCGCGGCGCGCGCCGCCGAGCGCGATCCCGAATCCATTTTATTACTCGCGGTGAGCAAGAAAAAACCGGCCAGCGATATTCGTCTGGCCTGGCAACTGGGACAGAAAGACTTCGGTGAAAATTATTTGCAGGAAGCACAGCAAAAAATGCGGGAACTGCAGGACCTGGACATCTGCTGGCATTTCATCGGCGCCATCCAGTCCAACAAAACACGCGATATCGCGCAAGCCTTCGACTGGGCGCATTGCATCGACCGGTTCAAGATTGCACGCCGCCTGAGTGACCAGCGACCAGCCGACCTGGCCCCGCTTAATGTCTGTATCCAGGTCAATATCGACCATGAAGAAAGCAAGGCCGGCATCGACCTCGATCAGGTTCCGGGAATGGCTGCCGAAATCGCGCAACTGCCGGGGCTGCGGCTGCGCGGCCTGATGACCATCCCGGCGCCGCATGACAGTTACGACGCGCAACGCGCAGCCTTCGCGCCGCTTGCACGGATGCTCGAATCACTCCGGCAACAGGGCATCAGCTGTGATACCTTATCCATGGGCATGACCCAGGACCTCGACGCGGCGATCGCCGAGGGCTCGACCCTGGTGCGCGTGGGCACGGCAATTTTTGGGGAAAGAACTTGAGTCGCAATATCTGTTTTCTCGGTGCGGGCAACATGGCGAGCAGCCTGATCGGCGGTATCCTGGCGGATGGCTATGATCCCTCTTCGATCACCGCCTGCGATATCAACCGTGAACAGTTGGAGAAACTGCGTCAGCGTTTCGCGATCGGGATTTCGAACGATAATTCCGCCGCGGCCCACAACGCCGATATCGTCATCCTCGCGGTCAAACCCCAGGTCATGCGCGAGCTTTGTCGCGGAATATCCGGCCTCGCGCAGAATCCGCAACAATTGTTTGTCAGCATCGCCGCGGGCGTGCCGACCGGCGCAATCGACGACTGGCTCGGCACGGGGCGCGCGATCGTGCGCAGCATGCCGAATACGCCGGCGCTGCTGCAGCTCGGCGCCACCGGCCTGTTCGCCAATGCGGCCGTCAACGACAGCCAGCGCGAATGGGCGCAACAGATCGTGTCCGCGGTAGGTATATACGTCTGGGTAGAGGACGAGGCCGATCTCGACGCGGTCACCGCGATCTCGGGCAGCGGGCCAGCTTATTTTTTCTATTTCATCGAGTTACTCGAGGCGGCCGGGGTGCAGCTCGGGCTGCCGCGCGAAACCGCGGCAAAACTGGCGCGGCAAACCGCCTACGGAGCAGCCAGCATGGCGCGCGATGCCGACGTGGTCGAACTGCGCGCCCAGGTAACCTCTAAAAAGGGCACCACTGAACAGGCAATACTGTCCTTCCAGGAGCAGGGCCTCGATCGCGTGGTGGAAAACGCGACCGCGGCGGCGCATCGGCGGGCGCTGGAGCTGGCGCGCGAAATCAGCGAAACCGGGGATTAAGCAAATGGGTTCAGGATATCTTCTCTCACCGCTAACCCTGATCATCAACACGCTGTTCGACCTGTATATTCTGCTGGTATTGCTGCGTTTCCTGTTGCAACTGCTGCGCGCCGATTTTTACAACCCGGTCTCCCAGTTCATCGTCCGCGTAACCACGCCACCGCTGCACCTGCTGCGTCGATTTATCCCCAGCGTATCGGGCCAGGATACCGCCTCTATTGTGCTGTGCCTGCTGCTGATTTACGCCAAATTCCTGCTGTTGCGCGCACTGTCGATCAAGGCGGTGCATATCGGCAGCGCAATAGCGCCGATCGGCGGCGTCAGTTATCTCGGGCTTTTCGTTTTCAGCATCGCGGACCTGGTTGCCCTGACGCTGACCGTGTTTCTCGTCGCGGTGATTATCGAGGTCATCCTGAGCTGGGTCAGCCCGGGCCACTACAACCCGGTCATCGGGCTCGTACACCGGCTTGCCTCGCCCGCGCTGAGACCGGTGCGCAAGCTGATACCGCCGATTGGCGGCATCGATCTCTCGCCGTTGTTCGCGACGCTCCTGCTCCTGGTGGCGAAAATGCTGGTCATCCCGCCGATCATCCTGCTCGGCAGTTTCTGAGTTTGCCGCCGGGCGGATCGATCAGGCCTCGGCCTTGTGCCGGGCCTGGATAAACTCGGCATGCGAGATGTACAGCAGTTCGGCAACCTGGCGCAGCAAGTGCTCTTCGTAATGATCCTTCGTGCCGTCGGCAAACACCACCTGCCACATCATTTCGACGATACGTAACTTCATCGCGTGATCGTAATGCTGATTGAGCAGGCGGGTAATGTGCTGGGTCGAGACCAGACGGTCGGCGTCGGCTTCGGCCTCTTCGAGCAGGGCGTCAAGTTCTTCCACGGACAGGTCGAAATGGGTGTGCAGCAACTCGCGCAGTCGCTCGCGCTCGGCCGGTTCGACCTTGAAGTCGGCACGCATAACCTCGATCAGTAATACCGCGGTCGCGACGCGCAGCGCATGCTCGATATCGGTTTCGCTGGTTTCCTCGCGGGTGATCGTAAGCAGTTCAAGGAGAATCTTCTTCATAGAAAAAATTGATTATAAAACCGTCTATTATTATACTAAAACTATTAATTAATTTAATCACCCGATGCAGTCATGACTCTGACCGAACTCCGTTACATCGTTGCCGTATCCCAAAAAAATCACTTCGGCAAGGCGGCCCAGGCCTGTTTCGTCAGCCAGCCCACGCTCAGTATCGCGATCAAAAAACTCGAGGAAGAGCTCGACGTGCGCCTGTTCGAGCGCCGTTCGAAGAACGAAATTCGCATCACCGAGATCGGTCAGCAAATCATCAACCAGGCCTATATCGTGCTTCAGGAGGCGCAAATCCTGACCGAAATCGCGCAGCAGGGTAAGGACCCCCTGTCGGGACAGTTCAGGCTCGGCGTGATTTACACCATCGGCCCCTACCTGTTGCCGAGCCTGATTCCGAAACTGAAGCAGAGCGCGCCCGATCTGAAGCTGATCATCGAAGAGAATTTTACCGCCAACCTGTTCCAGTCGCTGAAACAGGGTTCGCTCGATGCGATCGTCATCTCTTATCCGTTCGACGAGCCAGGCATCGAAACCGCGCCGCTTTACGACGAGCCCTTTATCGTCGCGCTGCCGCACAATCACGAGTGGAAGGAGCGCAAGCAAATTCCGCCCGAGGATCTTGCCAGCCAGGACCTGATGCTGCTTGGCGCGGGCCACTGTTTCCGCGACCAGGTCATCGAGGCCTGTCCCGATTGCATGTCCGGAAACAGCGAGTTGACGCGCACGCTGGAGGGTGGTTCGCTGGAAACCATTCGCCATATGGTCGCCGCCGGCACCGGTATTACCGTGCTGCCGCGCACCAGCATCCTGCACGGCCAGCAAAACGAATCGCTGATCGACATCAAACCCTTCACCGATCCGTCACCGCAACGCACGGTCGCGATCGCGTGGCGCAAGCACTACCCGCGCAAGGAGGCTATCTTCACGATTCGCGATACCATTCAGAACAGCCCGCTCGATGGCGTCGATATCATCAAGTCGGTCGCGTGATCGAAGCGTTGCTGCAGCAGGACCGCGACCTGTTTCGCGCGAAGATCAACAGCGAAACCGCAAAGATTCCCTGGCGCGAGCTGCAACGCTTTTTCGCCGCCGGTAAACTGCGCCTGGTCGCGCCCGGACTCGACCTGGTCGAGGTCGCCTACGCGCTGCAGCAGGATGATACCGACGCGGTGCAAAGCTGGGTCGAAAACGCCGAGCTCGCCAGCGTCAGCGATGACCAGGCGAGGCAATGGCACGCGCAGGACGCGGTGCTGTGGGCGGTCGTGGTCAAACCCTGGGTATTGATACAGGCGCTCGCCGAGGACTGAAGCCGAACGCTGCGGGCAGAGTTGCGCCGGGCGACTATAATTGGGGTTACGCATTGTCCTGAAGTTCGACGTGGCCGCCAGTTTTCCGCAAACCATCGATCGCTTTAACATTCAACGGGTGCTCGGCGAGGGCAGCCAGGGTGTCGTATACCTGGCGCATGATCCGGAGCTCGAGCGCCCGGTTGCAATCAAATCGGTCAGCCTGAATTACCGTATGCGAGGCAAGAACGGCCTCGATCAACTTGTCGCCGAGGCGCGCACCGTGAGCCGACTGCAGCATGCCAACGTGGTCAGCATATTCGATATCGGCATGCACCAGCAGTGCCCCTATCTGGTTCTCGAATTCATCGACGGTACTTCGTTGCAGCAGGTCATCGGCGAATCGCCCGATCTCGAGCGCAGCCTGCAAATCATGCGCGACGTGCTCGAGGGTGTCGCCGCGGCGCACGCGCTGGACATCATTCATTGCGATATCAAGCCGGCCAACATCCTGATCAGCGAACAGGGTCAGGCCAAGGTAGCCGACTTCGGCCTGGCCTGGTTGGCCGACATGGCCGACGGCGACGACGCGCTCTACGGCACGCCGCAATACATGGCGCCGGAGTACATCGAGACACACCGCCATCGCAAGGTTTCCGACGTATTTTCGATCGGCCTGGTGTGTTACGAAATGCTCACCGGCAAACCGGTCTTCCGCGGCAAGGATGTCTACCAGGTGCTTTACGCGATCGCGAACACCGAGATCGAGGCGCCGTCGCGCCTCAATCCCGGCATCGACGATCGGCTCGACGCGCTGCTGCTCAAAGCGCTGCATAAGAATCCGGGCGAGCGCTACGCCGACGCGGGCGCCATGCTGCAGGCGCTGAACGACTACCTGTCGCTTGACGACACCGCGCCGCGGTCGCATCACGTCGATGCCACCGCGAGCTTCCTGCTGCGCCGTATCCGTCACAAGAAAGACTTTCCCGCCTTTTCCCATACGATCAGCGTGCTTAACCGGGCTTCGGCCAGCGATACCGACAACCTGACCTCGGTGTCGAACACGATCCTCAAGGATTATTCGTTGACCAACAAGGTCCTGCGCCTGGTCAACTCGGCCTATTACAACCGCGGGGGTGGCAAAATCAGCACCATTTCGCGCGCGGTCGTCATGCTCGGTATCAACCCGGTGCGCAGCATCGCGACCGGGTTGATGCTGTTCGAACAGATGCAGAACAAGATGCAGTCCAGCCAGCTGAAGGAACAGGCGGTACAGGCGCTGTTCAGCGGCCTGCTGGCAAACTCGCTGGCACGCTTGTCGAACATAGCGCATCCCGAGGAAGCCTTTCTTTGCGCACTGCTGCAGCAACTGGGACGTATGCTGGTCAGGTTTTATCTGCCCGAGGAAGCGCAGGCCATCGACAAGTTGATCCTGCAGCAGAACTGCAGCGAGGACGCCGCGGCGAGGCAGGTGCTGGGAACGACTTTCCCCCGCCTCGGCATCTCGGTCGCGCGCGAA
>JBFGQE010000136.1:0-7289 GCA_041564355.1 Gammaproteobacteria bacterium
GCAACATCAGCGATAATTCGGAAACGATCGGCATCCTGTTAATCGATGGCTACCCGATTATTCCGTTCAGCTGTGTCGTCGATTCCCTGCGCGCGGCCAACCGGCTTTCCGACAAGCAGCTCTATCGATGGGAATATTTTGCCCCGGACGACCGGCCGGTTGCGGCGAGCTGCGGCATTACCGTAGCGACGCGCCCGCTGGCCCAGGCTGAAAATCTGACAACCCTGGTCATCGTTGCGCCGAACACCGCGCAGCACTTCGACGATGCCGCGACGCTGAAACGCCTGCGCGAAATGGACAAGCGGAAAGTCAACCTGGGATCCGCCAGCTCGGGCAGTTTTATTCTCGCCCGTGCCGGGCTGCTGGATGGCTGTCGCTGCACGATTCACTGGGAAAACATTCCGGTGTTCAAGGAGCTCTACCCGCAGCTCGACGTGTCCTTTACGCTATACGAAATCAACTCCCGCCGCTTCACTTGTTCCGGCGGAATCGCGGCACTGGACATGATGCTCAAGCTGATCGAGAACCAGTACGGTCGCAAGCTGGCGCAACAGATATCGCAACAGTTTCAGCACGACCGCATCCGTACCGAAATCGATTCGCAGCAGATGGCTGACCGCATCGATCTCGCGATGAGCGCTCCGAAGCTGATCGACGTGATCAACCTGATGGAGAACAACATCGAATTTCCGTTATCGCTGCCGACGATCGCCGACAAATGCAGCTTGTCGCTGCGCCAGATCGAACGCCTGTTCCACAAGTATCGGGGCGTCACGCCGAGCCAGTATTACCTGTCGCTGCGCCTGGCGCACGCGAAGCAGCTGCTGCTGAATACGAACCGCAGCGTCATCGATATTTCAATCGCCACGGGATTCGAGACCCAGTCTTATTTTACCGCCTGTTATCGCAAGCATTTCGGCAGCTCGCCGCGCAACCACCGCTCGCAGGTGGCCTCCGAAAGCAAAGGCTGAAGCAGCCGCATGAAACAGGCCGTATGGGTTCTGGGTGCCGGTATGGTCGGTACCAGCTGTGCGCTGGAGCTGCAGCGCCGGGGATACGCGGTAACGCTGTTCGACCGACGCGGTGTCGCCGAGGAAACCTCTTTTGGTAACGCGGGCCTGCTGAGCTACAGCAATATTACTCCGATCGCGGATCCGGAACTGCTCACCCGGTTGCCGCAATTGATCCTTAATCGCGACGCCGATTTTAAACTTCATTACCCGCATTTGTGGTCGCTGTTGCCGTGGCTGCTGCGATTCCTGCTGCGTTGTCGGCGCAAAGTCTATCTGCGTGACGGTGACGCGATGGCCTCGCTGACGCTGCCATCGATAGATTTGCATAGACAATGGATTGCCGAAGCGGGTGTGCAGCGGCTGATGAATCAGGGCGGGGCGCTCAAGCTTTATCGACAACCCGGCACGCTGCGGCGGGATGACCTCGAACGCGAGCTGCTCGACCAGTGTGAGGTAAAGTATACGATGCTCGACGCAGCCCAGGTGTACGAACTCGAACCGGACCTGAAGCGTATTTTCCACGGCGGCATGCTGATCGACGACACCGTCTCGATTCGAGACCCGCAGAAACTTTGCCAGGCCTATGCGCGCCTGTTCGAAGAAGCCGGCGGCATGCTGCGACGTGACGAGATCAGGGCATTGCAACCGCGCGATGACGGCTGGGCAATCGTTACCGACCGGGGCACCGAGGCGATCGGCAAGGTCGTGGTTTGTCTCGGCGCGTGGACGCCGCAGTTGCTCGCGCCGCTGGGATACCGGAATCCGTTGGCGATCGAGCGCGGCTATCATCGCCTGTTCAGGGCGCAACCGGGTTGCCGCCTGACCCGTCCGATTTACGATACCGACGCGAGCTACGTGATGGCGCCGATGGAGTCGGGCCTGCGCGTCTCTACCGGCAGTAACCTGGTGCATCGCGAGGTTGCGCCCGACCCCAGCCAGGTCGAGCGCGTGACCCCGCGCGTGCGCGAGGCTTTCCCGGTGGAGGACGAAATTTTTACCGCGCCGTGGATGGGACGCAGACCGACGGTTCCGGATAGCCTGCCGCTGATTGGCCCCGCGCCGGGAAGGCAAAACCTGTGGCTCGCCTTCGCGCATTCACACATGGGGTTTACCATGGGCCCGATGACCGCGCAGCTGATCGCAAACGACATCGACGGCGCACCGCAGCCAATCGTTACCGATTTCTTCGATCCGGCGCGCTATCTATGATTTGGGTTAGTTGAACTTGTTCAGGCAGCGGAGCGAGCTGGAGCGCCCCATCTTCTGGCGAAAGTGCGCGATTTCGCTTCGCTTGTGTTCCGTGGCTTCTTTCAGCGCGGCCTGGAACTGGTCCGACTTCAATATCGATACGTAACGGTTGACGACGTTTTCTGGCGGCGCGTAGGGCTGCTCGCAGGCGTGGCTATACTGGTTGCTGGCTTCTTTCGAGATATCGTTCGGGTTGGGCGTGTTATCGACCAGGTCGAAAGACATGTGCAGGCTGTAGGGCGCATTGGTGATGCAGCGGTGCGGTACGCCGGCGCGCAGGTAAAGCGCATCACCAGGTCGCATTTCGAGTTCCTGCATGACAGGCCCGAGCTGTTGCTCGGTCAGGTTTTGAATTCCGGCGTAGCGCCGCTGTTGCGGTTGAAAAAGTTGCCAGGTTTTCTTTCCGGCAAGTTGCACGACCAGCACGTCGTCGGCGTCACAGTGACCCTCGTAAGCCTCATTGTTTTGTTGCGAAAAAAATACCTCGGCATTGCACAGCACGCAGGGCAGGGATTCGTCCAGCCTGGCGACGAAGTCGTTTACGCTCGAATCGAGAATATCGACGCCCTCGAGCACGACCGCGGCGCCCTGATTGATCTCGTTGTTAATCAGGTCCTTGTCGATGAAGTACAGCTGGCTTTTTTGCACGGTTTTGTAAAAACAGGCCTTTTCCAGCTCGACCCGTTTCCCGTCGCGCTTCATATAAACCCATTCCGGCTTTAGCAGCGGATTATTCAGGTGGCGCTGCAGGTCTCCGACCGTGAAAAAGCTCGGCTTGTTGATCACGCCTGTACCATGGCTGAACGCTTCGGGCAGGTTTTGCCGCTGCTTGTGGTAAAAGTCGAGAAGTTGCTGCAATTCCCGGTGTAGCTTCTGTTTCATGTCACAATCCCGTTGAATGGGCGATATTATCCAATATTCGATCCGCGCTACCAAGTAAGGTCAGGCGAAGGTCACGCGCAATTCGACTCATTGGAAATGAAAATTCGCGGTTTGCGGAGATAAGGGGTCGTTACCGAGGATAAAATCCGCGGCGCGCGCGGCGATCATTTGTGTCGGCGCGTTCAGGTTGCCGCTGACGATGTCCGGCATCACCGACGCATCGACCACGCGCAGACCTTCCAGGCCGTGCACCTTCATTTCGCCATCGACCACCGCGTCGTCGCCGCGACCCATGGCACAGGTGCAGCTGGGGTGGTAATCGGTCGACGCGCTTGCGCGGATCCATGTCTCGATATCAGAATCTGATTTAACCTCTGGTAACGGGTCGGTACGGTCGCCGCGCGACGCGATAAACGCGGGTTGCCGGATCAGCTCTTGCATCTTGTGAAACCCCTCGACCAGCTCGCGCAAATCGAACGCTTCGTCGAGGTAATTGAAAAACGCCAGCGGCCTGTCGGCCGGGTTGGCTGAATTTAAACCGATACGGCCCCTGCTGCGAGGGCGCAATTGATCGACCTGCAGGGTGAATCCCTGGTCGAGTTTGATCCGGCGTCCCTCGAAGCGAGCGCAAACCGGGGCAAAATGGTACTGCAGGTTGGGATACTCGACCTCGTCGTTGCCGCGCACCAGGCCGCCCGCTTCCCAGATATTGGAGGCGCCGAAACCGTCGTGCTTGCGCAGCCAGCGCAGGCCGATGCGCAGCTTGTGCCACGGGCGCGTGACGTGCTGGTAAGTTATTGGCCGCGTGCAGCGCCAGGTGCAGACAAGCTTCATGTGGTCCTGCAGGTTCCGCCCGACACCGCGCATCTCGTGCTTCACCGCGATTCCGTGCTTGCCGAGTTCGTCAGCCGGGCCGATCCCGGACAGCATCAACACCTGCGGCGACTTGATCGCGCCGCAGCTGAGAATGACTTCGCGGCGCGCGCGGATTACCTCGACCTTGCCCTGGTATTGAAAACGCACGCCGGTGGCGCGGTTGTTCTCCAGCAGGACCTGCTCCACCAGCGCGTGGGTAACCAGCGTCAGGTTTGGACGCGACAACGCCGGATGCAAATGGGCGACCGCGGCGCTGCAGCGGCGGCCGCCGCGAATCGTGCTGTCGAGGCGCGCGACGCCCTCGGGTTTGTACCCGTTCAGGTCGTCCGACTGTCCCTGTCCGGATTGTTCGCCCGCCTCGAGGAAGGCGTCGAACAGCGGATTTTTCAGTTTGGCGCGGGCGACGCCAAGCGGTCCACTGCCGCCGCGCCATTCGTTTTCGCCGCGCTCCGAGGTCTCACCGGCCTTGAAGTACGGCAGGCAATCGGCGTAACCCCAGCCATCGAGGCCGAGCTCGTCTTTCCAGCGGTCGTAGTCCAGCGGGTGACCGCGCATGTAGACCATCGAGTTGATCGACGACGAGCCGCCCAGCACCTTGCCGCGCGGCAGCTCGACGTTACGTTGCGCGAGTTCGGCCTCCGCTTCGCTTTGGTAATTCCAGTTGATCGATGGATCCTTGTAAACGCTGTAGACGCCGGCCGGCACGTGAATCAACAATTTCTTGTCCATCGGCCCGGCCTCGACGATCAACACCGAATGCTCGCCGCTTTCGCTCAGACGATTGGCCAGCACGCAGCCGGCCGAGCCGGCACCGAGGACGATATAGTCGTATTCGCGATCCATCCGCGGAGCATCGCAACCATTTACCATCAGGTCAATCTTCGGCCACGATTTGACTTGGACCGGATGCCGGCTTCACCTATGATCTCGGCAATCAAAGGCGAACCGGTGCAATGAACGAGCAATACGATTTCGATCGAATCATAGACTGCAGCAATACGAGCAGCATAAAGTGGGATAAGTACAAAGGACGCGATATCCTGCCCATGTGGATCGCGGATACGGACTTCGCGGTCCTGCCCGAAATACAGCAGGCGTTGAAGCGACGCGCCGATCACCCGGTATTCGGATATACCGATCCGCCGCCGCGATTGACCCCGCTGCTGGTCGAGCGTTTGCAGCGGAATTACCGCTGGCAGGTCGACCCGAAGTGGCTGGTTTACCTGCCCGGCCTGATCGGCGCGTTTTTCCTGGCCTGCCGGGCCACCGGTCGACAGGGTGACCCGGTGTTGCTGCCCGGGATAATCTATCCGCCTTTCAGCAAGGCCCCCGGCCTGTGCAAGCAGGTCAACCGACCGATCCCGATGTGCCGGCGCGACGCGCGCATGGTTATCGATCTCGACTGGCTCGAGCAACAGGAGACTTCGCCCGGACAACTGCTGTTGTTTTGCAACCCGCAAAATCCGGGGGGCGCAGTCTACCGCGAGGACGAATTGCGCCGGCTCGCGGATTTCGTCGAACGCCGCGATCTGGTGCTGGTATCGGACGAGATTCACTGCGAACTGATCCTCGAACCCGGCCTGCGCCACGTTCCGATCGCCTCGTTGAAGCCGTCGATCGAGCGGCGCAGCATTACGCTGATGGCGCCGAGCAAGACCTTCAACCTGGCCGGGATGGGCTTTGCCTTCGCGATCGTGCCGGATCCTGCCCTGCGTCGCGAGATGCGAACCAATCCGTTCATCTTGCCCAACGTGAACCTGATGGGCTATGCCGCCGCCGAGGCCGCCTACCGCTTCGGTGACGAGTGGAATCGGCAGCAATGTGCGTACCTGCGCTCCAATCGTGATTTCCTGGTCGAGGAAATCAACCGTATCGACGGCCTCCGAATCGATCCGATCGAGGCGACTTACCTGGCCTGGATCGACGTCTCGGCGCTGCAGCTGGAGGATCCGCCGGGATTCTTCGAGAGCGCCGGTCTCGGCCTGTCGCCGGGCAGTGATTTCGGCGACGCGGACTTTATGCGGCTGAATTTTGCCTGTCCGCGCAGCCGCGTCGAGGAAGCGGTAAAACGGTTTCGCGCCGCGGTCGACGGGCTGGGATAAGCCTGATTTTTCCGCGTCGATCGGGTTGCAAGCCGATGTCGTAATTGTCTTTTCTTTAGTCGTTATAGTTCAGTGCCGGGATGTCCGATCGGGCTATTATTTGTGCCACTGAATCGCGGCCGGTCGCGGAATACCGGTTTCATCCCACAACGTTAACGACACAGGTTGATCAATGGCAATTCCCTCTCATGCGAAGTATCTGGTCATCGGCGCCGGCATTCACGGCCTCAGTACCGCCTACCATCTCGCGCAGCAACTCAAGGCCCAGGGCAGGGGCGACGGGCGCGATATCCTGATCGTCGACAAGGGCGGTATCGCCGCCGGGGCGTCCGGTATCGCCTGCGGCGTGGTGCGCAACAATTATTTCCAGCCGGCGATGCGCGAACTGATGGCGCATAGCGTCAGCGTCTGGGAAACCGACCCCGAGGGCTATAGCTACCACCCGGTCGGTTACATGCAGATCAGCCCGGAGAGCATGCACGAAGACGTCGCCAGTATCGCCAGGCAGCAAAAGGAAATCGGATACGAGTCGACTTTCATCGAAGGCGAGAAAGAGTCGATGGATTACATGAAGTCCCTGTTCCACGACTGGCAGGCGAAAGGCATCACCTCGGTGCTGCATGAAAAGCGTGGCGGTTACGCGAATAACACCAAGGCGATGTACGCGCTTGCGACCAAGGCGGAAAACGAAGGGGTGCGTATCCTCACCGGGGTCAGGGTCACCGGATTCAAGAGCGATTCGGCCGGTGGCGCGATCCGGGCGGTCGAGACCGACAAGGGCGAAATCGGCTGCGACCAGGTCATCATCGGCGCCGGCCCCTGGGCCAAGACCGTCTGGGACATGCTCGAGTTGCCGAAAACGATATCGATCAAGGGCGCCGACGGGCAAATGCACGAAAACGTGCCGATGTGGATTTACTGGTCGCTGCAGGAGGGTACGCTGGGCGTCGACCCCGAGCTGCAAAAGACCAACGACGGCAAGTTTCCGCCGGTAATCCACGTCGACAGCAACGAACCGCTTTACTCCGATTACGACGGCAGCCTGATCACGGACAAGATGTGGGGTATTTACTACAAGCCCGATTTTCACTTTGGCGGCATCCAGGGCGGCGCCGCGCCCTACGCGATCGATCGCGACCCGGACGATGTCGCGGTAGACCCCTACGGC
>JBFGQE010000137.1:0-7287 GCA_041564355.1 Gammaproteobacteria bacterium
TACCTGTTAAGCCGCCTGCAGGCCTCGTCGCGGGGCGCGATCTACGTCATGTCCGGTTTCAGCCTGGTGCTGATCTCGATCCTGCTGATCGCGGTGGTCAAGGACGAGTTGCTCGGCGCCTGGCAGGCCCAGTTACCGGACGATATTCCGAATTATTTTCTGGTCAACATCCGCAGCCAGGACGTGCGCGAAATCGAGGCCTTTCTCGGCGAGCGCGAGATCGAAGCCTCGGCACCCTACGCGCTGGTGCGCACCCGGCTTGCGCAGATCAACTCGGTGCCGGTAGACCAGATAGAATTCAGCGATCCGCGCGCGTCGCACACGGTGACGCATACCTTCAACGTGACCTATACCGACCAGCTGCCCGAGCAGAACGAAATCGTCGCCGGTCAATGGCTGAGCGAAAACCGCGAACCGGCGCAATTGTCGCTGGAGCAGGGCATGGCCGAGCGTCTCGATCTGAAACTCGGCGACGTGATTACCATGACTGCAGGCAGCCAGACGCTGAGCGCAACGGTTACCAGCATCCGCTCGGTGGTATGGGAAAATTTCAAGCCCAATTTTTTCATTATTGCGAATCCGGGGCTAATCGACGAGTTTCCGCAAACCTGGCTGCTCAGCGCGTTGATCGAGGACCGAAACAAGGCCGAATTGAAAGAGCTGCTGAAACGCTATCCGTCGATCACGCTGCTCGACATCACCGAGTTGATGGCGCGCGTGCGCGGGATCGTCGACAAGGCGACCGTCGCGCTGCAGTTTTTCTTCCTGTTCGCGTTGGCTTCCGCCGTCATCGTGTTGCTTGCCGCGATCCAGACCGGGCGTCACGAACGCGAGGTCGAATCGTCGTTGCTGCGCGCGCTGGGTGCGCATACGCGCCAGCTGTACCGCGTGCACGTGCTCGAATTTACCCTGATGGGCGCTTTGATCGGCTTGTTTTCGGCCGCGATCGCATCGCTGGCCGGCTGGGCGATCAGCGTTTACTTTTTCGATATCGAGTTTCATTTTTCGCCCACCGTGTGGATTTACGCGTTGTTGTCCGCGGGCCTCGTGCTGACCCTTGCCGGTACGCTTGTCAGCCGCAGGGTCTATAATGTCTCGCCAATGAAAATTTTACGTTCCTGACGTTATCAAGGTGGACCCCGAGCAACAGCAAGAGTTTGTCAGCACGGTCAAGCAACATCTCGACTGGGACGAGCAGCTCGGCCAGGCGCTGGATCTGGCGGCCACGACGGCGCCGGCGGACAAGAGCCTGCCGCACAGCATCGACGTGGCGCGGCGGGTCGCGGAAATGGGCAGCGATCGCGACACCGTGGTCGCCGCCTTGCTCAGCGCCCCCGGCTTGCGCAAACGCGTCGACAATGGTGAGATCGAAAAAGTCTTTGGTCCCCGGATTACGCAACTGGTCCGGGGCGTGCACCAGTTACAGTCGTTAAAGGACGGCGCGCAACGTATCGACAGCCCCGAGCAGGCGGAGAAATTGCGCCGCCTGTTGATGGCGATCATCAGTGACGTGCGCGTCATGCTGATTCGTCTTTGCTACCGGGTGGAGCACCTGCGCCGGATCAGGCACGGCGATTACGAGCAACGCCGCTGGATCGCGCAGGAAACGCTCGACATCTATGCGCCGCTGGCAAACCGGCTCGGTATGGGCCTGCTCAAGTGGGAGCTGGAGGATCTCGCGTTTCGCGCGCTGGAGCCGCAGGTCTACAAGCGAATTGCCAGCCTGCTCGAGGAAAAACGCAGCGAGCGCGAGGCCTATATCAAGAAGTTTATCGGGCGCCTCGAATCCCTGCTCGGCGAACAGCAAATCAGGGCCAGCGTCGAGGGGCGAGTCAAGCATATCGTCAGCATCTGGCGCAAGATGCAGCGCAAAAATCTCGAGTTTCACGAGCTGTTCGACGTGCGCGCGGTACGTATCCTGGTGGATTCGGTTGCGGACTGCTACGCGGTGCTCGGTGTCGTACATACGACCTGGCAACACATCCCAAAGGAATTTGACGATTACATCGCAAATCCGAAAGAGAACGGCTACCAGTCGCTGCACACCGCGGTGGTCGCCGACGAAGGCAAGATAGTCGAGGTACAGATCAGGACCTTCGAAATGCACGAAGATTCGGAGCTCGGGGTTGCATCACACTGGCGTTACAAGGAAGGCGCCAGGCTGGACAAGCGGATGGAAGCCAGCATCGCGCAAATGCGCGACCTGCTGCAGGGCTCCGCCGAAGAGGTATCGGATGCGATGTCCGAGATCGCTTCCGATTCCTCCAGCGATCGCGTTTACGTGTTTACCCCGAAGGGTCAGGTCATCGATATCCCGCAGGGTGGTACGCCGCTGGATTTTGCCTACAGCATCCATTCCGAAGTGGGTCACCGGTGTCGGGGAGCAAAGGTCAATGGACGCATCGTCAACCTGACGACGGTGCTGCAAACCGGCGACGTGGTCGAAATTCTGACGACCAGGGAGAGCCGCCCAAGCCGCGACTGGATGAACAAGAACCTGGGCTTTATCAAGTCGGCCGGCACCCGTTCCAAGGTGCGCAACTGGTTCAACCATCAGGACTTCGAACAAAACCTGCTCGACGGTAAAGCGATATATGATCGTCTCCTGAGTAAATATTCGATTCAGGATGCCAAACTGAAAGAGCTGGTGGCCCACTTCAAGCGCAAGGACAGTGATCAGTTCTTCGTCGATATCGGCCGCGGGCAGATCACCTCCGCGCAGATTCTGGGGTTCCTGCAATCCGAGCCGGAACAGGATCCTTTCAAGAAAGTCAAAAAGGAGAGCAAGACACTCGCGTCGAAAGACGAGGTCAGTATCCACGGCGTCGGCAACTTGATGACGCAGTTCGGCCGCTGCTGTAAGCCGGTGCCGGGCGACGAGATCATCGGGTTTATCACGGTAAACAGCGGAATCACGATACACAAGCGGGATTGCTCGAACATACTCGCCCTGCCCGAAGCGAAGCGCCAGCGCCTGATCGAGGTCGAGTGGGGGCAGGGCGCGGATTCGGTTTACCCGGTCGAGATCAGCATGACGGCTTACCAGCGTACCGGCCTGATGCAGGATGTCAGCACGATCCTGGCCAACCTGAAAGTCAACCTGCTCGAAATCAACTCGACCACCAATCAGGCCGAGCAAATGGTTTATACACGGCTGACCATTGAAATTCACAGCGTCGATGACCTGGTCGCTATAATAGACAAGTTATCGCAATTACCGAACGTTCAGGATGTCAGACGCGTTGCCTGAAACCCGACTCAACCGACGATTCTGTATCGCGCCGATGATGGATTGCTCGGATCGGCACAGCCGCTACTTCCTGCGGCTTTTTTCGCGCAATATCATGTTGTATACCGAAATGGTCAGCGTCGCCGCGGTGCTGCACGGGGACCGGGAGCGCCTGCTCGGTTTCAGTCCCGAAGAACACCCGCTCGCGGTTCAGCTCGGCGGCTCCGATCCGGAGCAACTTCACCAGGCGGCGCAAATTTGCGGCGAATTCGGTTATGACGAAATCAACCTGAACTGCGGCTGTCCCAGCGACCGCGTGCAGTCGGGCAGTTTCGGCGCCTGCCTGATGGCCGACCCGGGACTGGTCGCCGAATGTGTCGTGGCGCTGCGCGAGGGCAGCAGCGTGCCGGTCACGGTCAAGCATCGCACCGGGCTCGATCAGCAGGATGATTACGCGACCTTTGCCGCGTTCGCCGCGGCGCAGCTAGATGCCGGTGCCGCCGCGCTGATCGTGCATGCGCGTAACGCCTGGTTGAAAGGTCTCAATCCGAAGCAGAACCGGGAAATCCCGCCGCTGAAATATGACTGGGTATACCGTTTGAAAGAGGATTACCCGGAGCATGAAATCATCATAAACGGCGGCATTAAAACGCTGGATGCATGCCTCGAGCATTTGCGCCATGTGGATGGCGTCATGCTCGGGCGCGAGCCCTATCAGAATCCATGGTTGCTGCACGAGGTCGACGAGGTAATCTTCGACAAACCGGGCAATGAACAGCGGGAACGGATCGCGATTTTGCACCAGGCTTACCCCTACATCGAGCGTCAGCTCGAACGGGGATTGCCGCTGACGCGCATGGTGCGACACCTGCTTGGCCTGTTCAACGGCGTGCCCAATGCCCGTCGCTGGCGTCGTTTCATCAGCGAGCACGCCTGCCGCCGCTCGGCCGGAATCGAGACGCTGCGTGAGGCCGAGCGTCTGCTCGGAGAGTCGGCTTGATTCGACGCCAGGTTCGATACCTGATTCTGCTGCTGATTCTGCTGTTCGTCGCGGCTAACGAGGCGATCATCAAGCTGCGCTCTACCAGCTGGGAAAATCCGCTCTGGGTCAGAATCTACGCGGTAAACGGAGACGGGCGCGCCGCGACCGCGGCCTACATCGATTCGCTGAGCACAGAAGCCTTCAAACCGATTGAGACCTTCGTCAATCGGCAGGCAAAACGTTACGGAATCGGGATCGATGCGGTGGAAGTCGAGTATGGCGGGCAGCTTGAATCACATCCCCCGCAACCGCCATCCGGAAACAGTGTTCCCGAGAACATCTGGTGGAGTCTCAAGTTCAGGGGCTGGGCCTGGCGACGCTCCTGGCGTGGCGGCGACGGCGATGTCGATCTTTTTGTCAGTTATCACGATACCGCTACAACCCAATCCTTGCGTCATTCGGTCGGACTGGAAGGCGGCCTGATCGGCATTATCAACGCCTTCGCCGATCCGAGCTACCGCGGCTCCAACCAGGTCGTGATCACCCACGAACTGATGCACACGCTGGGCGCCAGTGACAAGTACGCGGGTGATAACATGCCGCGCTTTCCGGATGGCTACGCCGAGCCCTTGCGCGATCCGCTTTACCCTCAGCTTCGGGCCGAAATTATGGGTGGACGTATACCGCTCTCCCCGCTGCAGTCCAGAATGCCGCACTCGCTGGCAGAGGTCGTGGTCGGAATCTACACCGCGGACGAGATCAACTGGCCGATCGAAGCGCCGCCTCGGTAAGACCTGCAGAATCGACTGATAGGAGGCTAGGCGGTACGCAGGTATACATAGCTCGCGCCGCCGCCACCGTCGCGTGGTTGCGCCGGACACCAGGACAGCACCGAGGGCTGCTGGGCCAGCCAGCGCTGCACCAGCGGCTTCAGCACGGCTTCTCCGGCGGAGCGATAGCCCTGGCCGTGCACGATGATCAGCATACGCTGGCCTCTTGCGCTCGCATCGGCGAGGAATGCGTCCAGGGCCGCGTGCGCTTCGGCCTGGCGATAGCCATGCAGGTCGAGACTGGCCTCGGGGCGAATCAATCCCTGGCGAATGCGCCGCTGCAGCTTTTTTTGCAGACCGGAATTGAAATGGGTTGCCAGCGCCGATGTCGGACCTGAAGGTTGCGCCGGGCTGTGGCGGTATTCGTTCATCGCGGACCGGCGCAGCGGCGGCTCACCGTGCTGACGCTGGGCGTAGTGATTGACCCGATCGTTATGCAGGCGCTTCACGCCAGGGATCAGGCTGGCGAACTCGGAGTCGTCGTCTTTGTCCATCGAATTAGTGCGGGTCGGGCAGTAAATTTGGTTAATATTAGCCGAAAATGTTCTCCGAGCGGCATTCAAATCGGATAGAATCGCAAGCCGATGCACATTCTCATTACCAACGATGATGGCTATCTCGCTCCCGGAATTCGAAACCTTGCACAAGTCCTGTCGCAGGTGGCGGACATATCGGTGGTTGCGCCCGATCGTAACAAGAGCGGTGCGAGCAATTCGCTTACGCTGATGCGGCCATTGCGCGTGAATCAATCCGAGGAAGGATATTACTTCGTCGACGGTACGCCTACCGACTGCGTTCACCTGGCGTTGTCGGGTCTGCTCGAAGATGCGCCGGACATGGTGGTCTCCGGGATCAACAATGGCCCCAATCTGGGTGACGACGTGCTCTACTCGGGTACCGTCGCAGGCGCGATGGAAGGCCGCTATCTCGGCCTGCCCGCGATAGCCGTGTCACTCGTAGGCAAACCGGCTACTCATTTCGATACGGCCGCGCAGGTCACCCGTCGCGTCATCGAGCGACTTCAGCAGCAGCCGCTGCCGGACGATACCTTGCTCAATATCAACGTACCGGATCTGCCGCTCGATCAAATTCGGGCTGTGCGCGCAACGCGGCTCGGTTTTCGTCATCGCGCCGAGTCCATGGTCGAACAGTCGGACCCCTACGGACGACCGGTTTACTGGGTCGGCCCGGTAGGCGAGGCGCAGGACGCGGGGCCGGGTACGGATTTCCACGCGGTCGAGCATGGCCTGGTTTCGATCACGCCGATGCAAATCGACCTGACCCGGCATCGCGGCATCGATGCGTTGCAGAACTGGCTGGATGCACTGTGACCCCGGGCGGACGCAATCAGCAGGGGATCGGCATGACGTCGCAACGGACCCGCGATCGCCTGATCAATCGACTGCAGGAGCAGGGCATCAGCAACGAACGCGTGCTCGACGTAATGCGCCGCGTGCCGCGCCATTTGTTTATTGACGAAGCGCTGGCGCACCGTGCCTACGAGGATACCGCGTTACCGATCGGCTATGGCCAGACCATCTCCCAGCCTTTTATCGTCGCGCACATGACGCAGTTGTTGCTCGAGGACGGGCCGGCTAACTCGGTGCTTGAAATAGGTACCGGCTGCGGTTACCAGACCGCGGTGCTCGCCAGCCTTTTCCCGCAGGTATACAGCGTCGAGCGTATCGAGGCGTTGCACCAGCAGGCCAAACGGCTCCTGGCCGAGCTCGAAATTTACAACGTGCAGCTGCGTCATACCGATGGCATCGACGGCTGGCCCAACCCGAGCTATCGCTTCGACCGAATCATCATGACCGCGGCCTGCAGCGAAATTCCGGAAGCCCTCGCGCAACAGCTGGCCGACGGCGGCGTGATGGTTTTGCCGTTCGACGATGGTGTCTACCAGACGTTAACCAAGATAACGCGCAAGGGCGGCGAGCTGGTCAGTGAATCCCTGGAGAGAGTCGCGTTCGTGCCGTTGTTGCCCGGGTTGTCCTAGTGCGCATATTCGAGCCCATCTACCATCGCGTGATCCGATTCTCGCAGGGTCGGCGCGCGCCGCACTACCTGTCGCTGCTGAGTTTCGTCGAATCCTTTATTCTGCCTTTCCCGCCGCCGGACGTGATGCTCGCGCCGATGGCGCTTGCGCAGCCTCGGCGCGCCATGCATTTTGCCGCACTGACGCTGACCTTGTCCGTGCTCGGCGGGCTGGTCGGGTACCTGATCGGCGCATTCCTGTTCGAGCA
>JBFGQE010000138.1:0-7074 GCA_041564355.1 Gammaproteobacteria bacterium
CTTCGCGAGCGTTCGCCCGGGAGGCGGCGGGATGAGAGTGCCGGGATCGGCGGCTCGGCTGCCGGAATTCTTGGAGCGCCTCGCTACGATGCGTCGGCGAAGCGCGCGGCGACGGCGTCCCAGTCGACGACGCCCGAAGAGATTGTTCTGCGCGTAGTCGCGGTCAACTTGCGCCGGATCCCGGCCGCGCAGCAGCAGGAAGGTATGTATTTGCGCCAGCTCCTGCTTGATTTTTCCGCTTTCATCGAGGATCAGGCGGTGCGTGTTGATGTGATCGGCCAGTTCGTTCTGACCATGCGTCTGCCAGCGCACCATGAGAATCGCCAGCGCAAGAACGATCAGCGTGATCGCGACGTAGATGAGCTGCTGCCGCTGATGCGATAGTGCGAACTGCACGTTTAATTCTGCCCTGCCCGTCGCGAGGCGTCGGTTCCCTCGAACTGGCGCACGATTTTCTCGAGGTCGGAAAAGTATTCGGGATCGGCAGGAATATAACCCGATGCGCCGAGATCACTCAATATTGCCCGGTGCGCGTCGATATCGGGTGAGAGCTCGAGGTACGCGCTGCGAATCGACGCAACCAGGTCCCGATCGAGATTCGACTGTACGGCCCAGACATAGTCCGCATAAGGAGGCGTCTCCCACAGCACGCGAACTTCGTCGCTTCCGATCAGCCCGGAATCCAGCATCTTTCGAACCGTGCTCCCGTTTACCGCGCCCAGGTCGACCTTGCCGTCTCGCACCCAGTATACAGTCTTGTCATGCGCTCCCGAATAGTAGACCTCGGCGAAAAATTTCTCCGGTTCGATGCCCATCTGCGTGAAGAAATGGCGCGGCATCAGGTGTCCCGATGTCGACAGAGGCGATCCGAATCCGAGTCGTTTGTTGCGAAGATCTTGCAGCTCGCGCGCATCGCTGCTGCCGGGCACGAGCAGGTAGCTGGTAAATCGGGTATCGATACGTCGCATCACTATCGGCAGCGCCCGGTCTTGCTCGCTTGCTTTGACAAAACTGTATCCGCCGAAATAGGCCAGGTCGACCTCGCGGCGGTGAAATAACTCCACCAGCTGTCCGTAGGTATCCGGTATCACCAGCTCACAGCGGATTTGCAGGCTGGAAGAGAGGTATTCCAGCATCGGCTCGAATTGCCGCCGCAAGGTCTCGGCATTTTCATCGGGCAGTATCCCGATCCGCAGCGTTGATACGGCACCCTCGGGATTCGAGCCGGGGAAGTCTTCTTCCAGGAGCAGGGGAAAAAAAGCGGTGACGACGGCGAACAGGATCAATGCCGCGGCCGGAATCGACCAACCACGTTTTTCTGCCGCGCGTTTTATCGGGTTCAAGGCATTAACGAGTTCGTTGGGTAGGATTAAATCTAGGTCGATTTGCGGGTGAATGCAAATGCAATCGACGGGCATGTCGTTTGCCCTGGCGATCGCAGGAACCGTGCGAAAAGGTCATGCAGGTATTCGCCGGTTCGTTCGATCCGTGGCGTAACGGTAATGGTTATGCAGAAGCACGGGATCATCGCTTTGGTCCGGCGGAAAACGCTAGCGCCTCGATTGGGGACCGGTTGCCTGGATAGCCTCTGGAAACCGGGTATTGTCATTGCCGAATTTGCCAGCGAAATTCGGGCGCGCCGGTTTTGCCTGGACCGCGTTTCCGATCGAGGCGGTGCGCTTCACCTGGAATCAACTGAAGTACTACCGGCTGTCGCTGATCGCGCAACAGGGCTTTGCAAACGTTGCGGATCGCCGGTGGTCTGGCGCAGCATGAAACCCGAGCCGGCCAATTACCTTGCCATTGCAACCACCTGCCTGGAGCACCGGGAAGACCGTGCGCCGACCTGGCACGGCGGCACCGAGAGCCAGTTGCCCTGGATGCAAATCCACGACGAACTGCCGCGAACACGCTGTCCGGAGTCACCCCTGTTGCGCAAGGCCTGGGAATCGGTCGGGGTAACCGATGCCGAGGACCGGGTCGAGTTGGAATAAGAGCAGGCGTCGAAGCTCGACGAAGAAAATGAGACCGGTTAAACCGGCGAGTTGGCAAGTTCCCCTTATTCGAGCAATCCTCCGCGCAGGCGCTGCAGCGCGTTAGCGAAGGTCCTGGGTTTGAAGCTCTCGTCGTTCGCGACCGATTCGTAGAGAATGTTCATCGATTCGCTGACGATTTGAGAAGTTTGCCCGTCGAACGGCTCGATCTCGTCCCAGGCCGCGATCAACGCGCCGATTGCCATCACCGCCTGTTCGGCGGCAATATAATCCGCGTATTCTCCGTCGATGCCGGCCGCGAGCAGGCTTCGCGTTAGCGCGACCACGTCCGCCGCGGCGAATTCATGTGCGTCGATCGTCGCGATCGCCTTGTCGACCAGCGTGCGCAGGCGTGCCGATGCCTGTTGGGTCGCTTTCAGGCCGGTGTTCGAGGCCTGGTGCAGTGCCCTGATCTGTTGCGCGAGATCCTTGCCGGATCGCGGGGCGACCTGTTGCAGGATCAGCCGCAGCATCAGCAGGCTGGAATCGTTCAGCGGTACCGCGCCCGGTCCGAGGCCCGTGCCCGAGCGTGGTTGCCAGGTCTGCTGCGACATCGGGTGGTGGCAGCTGTGGCAATCGAACAGGCTCAGCTCGGGGAACAGGCCGGCTGATTGCAGGTGCTTGCCGTCGAGCATCTCGAGCATCGATTCGGCGGCCATGGCCTGGCCCACGGCCCACATCTTGACATGGCTGTATACCGGTTTGCGCGCGCGGTAGTCGTCATCGAAGATAACGTGCGGATTGAGCAACTCGGTAAACAGGTCGAACTCGAAACTGATGCGCGGATGACCGGCGCCCATGATTTCATGCGTGACGAATTGATCCCGCGTACCGTAATGACATCCGAGACACAGCCTCGCACGATGGCGCAGGTTATCGGTGGGGTAAAGGCCCTGCTCGATATTCTGCGCGCGCGTGGCGCCCTCGGCCGTGTGCGTCGAAAGATATTTTTCCGCGCCGCCGTGGCAGGTTTCGCAACCGATGCCGTCGTTCATCGAGAACTTGGCGCCGCGATACGGCTCGGGAATATTGCTCGCGTGGCAGGCAAGGCAAGTCGGCTCCCGGTGCGGCGGTTTGAGCCCCAGCTTACGCGTGATCGCGATATAGTCGGCGCGGAACAGGTCGTTGAAAGTCTGGCTGTGCGGGTCCTTGCGCGTCCACACGGTGTACTCGGTGTGCGCGATATTCGAATCGATGTGCGGTATTACGCTGCCGTGGCAGACGCTATTGGCGCAGGACGCGACGCCCTGGTGCACCAGGCCGTCGTACATCGGCAATGCGGGCGCGGCGATGGCCGGCGCGAGATTCAGTTGCAGCGCGATCAACACGATTACGCCCGGATGGGGTTTGATCCTGCTGATTAGCAGGCCGACCTTAGTCGCGAACCGATTCATCTGTTCACCTCGTCATCCACGAACCAGGGTTTGCCATTACGGTCGAGGTAAAATCGCTGCATCTCCTCGAGCGTAAACGGGCGTGAACCGAGGCGGCCGAACACGGCGATCTGGTGGCCGGTTTCGTCCACCGCGCGATCGCGCTCGAGCCCCCTGGACAGCGCTAACGCCGGCGCGCCGGTGGGATAATACGCGATCAACCGGGGTACCGGGCGCGGGCTGAAACCATAAAATTTCGGTTGCGAATCGGGCGCCGTGAGTTGCAATACCTTGAGGCCACCGATGCCGTCCGCGACATAACCGAACAGGCTCGCGTTGGTCGTGGCAACGACGATATCGCGCGCATCGCGCAGCTTGCCGCCGGCGTCGTAGATCTCGACGAGGCGGGGCTTTTCGGGATTTTCGACATCGACGATCGCGATGCCCTGTCGGCCTGCGGCGACATAGGCATAGGTGCGCGCCACGTAAACCCGGTGCGCGTCTTCGAGCCTGACCAGCTGGTTGCGGATTACCCGGGGCGCCTCGGGCCGGGTTACGTCGACCACGCGTAAACCGGACGCGGTGACGACGAACAGGTAGCGAAACTGCAGTGCGGTCGAGCGCACCTGGTCGATCGGGATTACCGCCGCGATCTCCGGCGCTAGCGGATCGTCGAGGTTGGCGACGACGATACCGATCTTCGCGCTGATATAGGCGTAGTGTCCGGCCATCGTGATATGGCTGGCGCCGTCGAGCAGATTTTCCGGGTTCCAGGTCAACGCGCGCTCGAGGAAGTTGTTGCGTGGCTCGCCGTCGGCGAGCGTATTCACGTCGGTCAGGATCAGACCTTCCTCGGCGTCGCTGATCAAGGCGTAGTTGTAGACCGGGTGGAACGGTTGTTCCTGGTTATCGATACGCATCAGGTCACCCTGGTTGCGCGCCGGGTGAATCGGCTGGTTGGTCGGCAGCACGACGCAGGTTGCGTTGGCCGATTCGATGCGCGTGTCATGCCCCAGCGGGCTGAACGGCGCGGTAATGATGCGCTGCGAAATGCCCTTGTTGGCGATGCCGGCGACGTCGAAGACCTGCATACCGTCTTTGCCCTGGGCGACGAAAAGGTATTCGCCACGCAGTTGCAGGCAGCGCGCCGGGCCGGTCGAATGCTGGTAAGCGTCCCGCAGGCGCTGGCCGTTTTCCTCGTGCTGCAGGTGCCAGTCCGGGTAGGCGTAACGGTGCAGGTAGCTGCCGATCACGGCCTGCGGCTCCTCCCATTCGGTGACGCGCACGGCCTCGATGCTGTCATCGGTTCCGACCCACGCGTTGAGGCCGACGAAGTTGACGAAGTTGGTGCCGAGTAGCAGCAGTTGCGCCATGATTGCGTTGTTGTCATTGTCTGTCGACAGGTGGCAGTCGCTGCAGGTCTTGGTCTCGGTCTTGCGTGCGGTGTGCGGGAAGTGCGGCGCAAAGGCTTGCGAACTGAAGCCAGCCGCGGAAACCGGGGGTTGCTGAATGTAAATGCGTTCCCGGTTGGAGTTGGTCGAAGATAAAACCAGCGCCGACGACGAGCGCACCGGCGCAATACGCCCGCCCTTGATCTTGCCGCGCTTGCCGAGCTGGAACATCTGGTCACGCGCGACCTGCGGATTGTAGGTGGCAAAATTGCGCGTCTGCCCGCCCTCGTAGTGCTTGCGCTCGTTCTTGTTATTGGCCTCGATCGGCAGGTGGCAACCACCGCAGCTCGTGGTCCAGGAGGTATGACAGGAATAGCAGGCGAGCTCGTCGTCCTGGTGGGCGAGATCTGCCGCCGGAATATCGGGACCCCAGTCGAAATCTTTCGTGTTCTTGCTCATCAATTTTGCGCGCGCGGCCTTCGCGTTGTACTCACGGTGTTTCGGGTCGACCGTGTCCTTGACCAGGCTGACTTCCCATTCGAGTTTCGGGTCGAGCATTGCGCGCTGCATCAGCTTGCCGCCGATCCACTCGAAACGCCGCCGCCCGTCGGGGTTGCGCAGCAGGCTGAGATCCGTGCCCTCGGGCGGCGCCGCGGGGCCGCTGGTGCGCAGGGTCGGGTATTGTTGCGCGGTGCCGTGACAATCCTTGCACATGATTTCGACCGCGGCGGCGACCTCGCCGTGGATGTTGCCGGTACCGTGGTTATCCTGGGCGAAATGACAATCGACGCAGTGCATGCCCTTGTCGAGGTGGATCGACGACAGGTGCACGGCCTTGTTGAACTTGTCCGGATCGGTGTCGGCGACGATGTCGCCGTCGTCGTCGAGCAGGTTACCCTTGCGGTCGCGCTTGAAGATCGCGCGGAAGTTCCAGCCGTGGCCGTGGTAGTCGGCGAACTGGGTATCATTCAACTGCGGGTTCAGTTCGCTGACGCCGCGCAGAAAAGCCTGGTCGATCCACTTGCCGCGCACCGCCGCGCCCTCGGGGTTCTGCTCATAGGCCGCGTTCAGCTCGGCCGAGGTCGGGTATTTTTGCCGCTCGGGCCACATGAAAGGCGCGTCGGATTCGTAATCCCACATGGTGTAGCCGAGGTAGGTATTGACGAACATGTTGGGCTGGTGCATGTGGCAAATCATGCACTGGCTGGTCGGGATCGCGCGTGAAAAGCTGTGTCGAATCGGGTGGCCTTCCTCGGCCCAGGAAATGGTCGGATCGATGCTGCGCGACTGGCCGGTATGGCCGTACTGGGCGTAGGGGCCGGAATGACGCGGATCTCGATCGTTGGCGTATATCGTGTGGCAGCCGGAGCAGCCGGAATGGCGATAGTCTCCGGGATTATTATTCGTGCCGAGAAACCACATGTGCGGGTCGTTCAGACGCGTTTTGGTGATGTTGATGACCGGCACCGCGATGCGACCGCCGGTGCCCGGGCCGCGGTTCGACTGCCTGAAATCGGGTCGGCCGGGTTCCTCCAGTCGCTGAATCTGGCCGATCTGGTTGGGAATGCCGGTTTCCGGGAACAGGTTGGCGATGTTACGCCCGCCGCGCTCGAATACGCGAAACACATCGGCGGGCGGAATCACCTCCCAGGCCGGCAACGGGTACAGGATCGGTAACACGCCGCGAGCTTTCATCGCGTCGTCCGGGACGCTCGGATTTTTGATCGCCGCGGCCTCGCCGTTCTCGGTGTAAGCCTCGCCCAGCAGGTAATTCTTGTACGGCAGGATGCCATTGTTGTAGGAGGCGCCGCCCCACAGCATCGCCGAGGTGCTCATCAGGCTGCGCTCGGCGGCCTGGATCAGTTCCAGGTGGCAGGCCCCGCAGGATTTGCGCGCGACCCGGTAATCGGACGGGTTAACGAAACGGATGAACTCCGGGCTTTCGCGATTCAACAGCGTGTAGCTCGCTTTCGGGTTTGCGCTGGAGGGATAATGCCAGGCCTTGGGATAACGCGGCAGCACGTGTGCCCGGTCCTGCGCGGCGCGGTAGTCGGTGTCGCCGGGAGACGATTCCGCGGGTCTGCGCACTTCTCGGTTGCCGCCGTGACAGTCGACGCAGGCGAGGTTGACCGCCCCGCTTGCGTGCATGCTCGGTTGATCGGTTTCGAGGTGGCAGCTCATGCAGCCCGCGTTCTTGCGCTCGACGTCGGCGGGCAATTGCCGCGCGGGTGCGGCGGGGTAGTCCGGGTAAACCCGTGCCACCGGCGTCTCACCCTC